>CAZWDH010000337.1:0-6904 GCA_964632865.1 uncultured Nitrospiraceae bacterium | reverse complement strand
CAATTCCGGCGGATTGGTAGCGTCAGGGACTGCTTGATCCATTGGCCCATCGAGCGGCCAAATGTATAGCGACATGTCTTCGCCACCGCACCGGTATCGTACGAGTGCGACTTTGGTTTTGTTCAGCGAACACGCGCGTCCTGATTTGAGTTCGGCCCAATCCCAACCGGGGACCTTCGGAGTAAAATCGAGGCGTGCCGACAGCCACGTTTCGAGGTCGGAGGGACTGTCACTAAACATTTCGGTATCCAAACTTCCGGGTTGGTACTTGGCATGATCGGCAAGCATCGCGGCGTAGATGGGTTGCAGCTCCGTTTCGCGGAATCGCGCATCCCACAGCAACCCCGCCGCAACGATGAATACGGCCGCCACCAGCACGCCGGCCACCAGGAAGCGGGACGCCCGCCTCAGTGCGTTCATACGCCTCCCGCGCGCAGACATCGTATACATGACTCGTTTCCGCAGATAGGGCGGGGCCTCCGTCTTAGGCAGTCTCCGCAGATGGGTCCGGATTGACTCGTACGTGCGGATTTGCTCGCGCAGACCAGGGTTCTCGCGAACCATGGATTCGAATCGTGCAACCTGCTCGGGCTCGGTGACTTCACCGTCGAAATACGCCGCTAAGTCAAGCGCTGGATGCTGGTGATCCGGTTGACTCTTTGAATCTCGTTCCATTCAGGAACCCTCCTCGCCAATACGCGAAGGAATGTAACCACGCCCCTTGGCGTAATTCTGGAGGTTGGCCGCCATTTGAACCCGCGCTCGCGATAGGCGGGAGCGCACGGTGCCGATCGGCACGTCCATAATTTTGGCAATTTCTGCGTAACTGAAATCCTCTATTTCGCGCAGCCACAGCGTCTCGCGCAATTCGTCTTCCAATTCGCCTAACGCCGCGTCTACCTCTTGCGAGAGGGCCTCGGCCAATACGTCGCGGTGGTCCGTTGCTAAGTTGTGCGAGACGCCAGAATCCACGCTTCCCAGTTCGTCCGATGCGGGAAGCGCGACAAGCCGCAGCCGCCGTTTCTTCTTCCGCCACGAGTCGACGAAACAGTTGTACAGAATGCGAAACAGGACGGGTCGAACTGCCTCCGCCTCGCCAAATCCGTCGAGCCGATTCAGGGATTTGGCAAACGTTTCCTGAACCAAATCCGCCGCGTCCTCCGGATTCCGGACGAGTCGCAAGGCATAGCTGTACAGTCCATCCAGAGCGGCCATCGCATGCTTTTCAAAGGCGTCACGATTCATGAGCGCATTAGTTCCAGAACGCTTTTTCCTGCCCTATACCACGTTGAACCGGCGCAAAAGGTTCCCGGATCACTGCTTTACTTTGAGAGAATCCAACATCACGGCAATTTCCGTGGTCGGCGCCTCGCAGGCATAGTTGCGGCACACGTAGGCCGTCGCCTTCCCGTCGAGCGCCTTTTGATACTGCGTATACTCGGCGATGGACGTAATAGGTGGATCGGTTGCGTCATCATCCGGCCTAAACAAAACAGCCTTATTGGGGATAAAATGCACAGCCAGCGCACGAAGCATCTCCTTCGAGTCCTCGCGATCTTCGGACCCCGCGATAACAACTTCGAACGAGGGCCCCAGGCCGAAACTCAACGCGCACATCAGGTGCGTGAATGCGCTCGGTCCCTGGGATATCTGGGATCCGAATGCCGTCATGACCTTCTCTGCCATCTCCTCCCACTGGCTGTTTGCGGTTATCCGGCCCAGCCGCAGCAGGTTTAGTGCAGACACCGAGTTACCCGAGGGCTGGGCTCCGTCGTACAGTTCCTTGAGACGAAACAGTAGTTCTTCGCCGCCGGAGGCCGTTTGGTAGAAGCCGCCATTTTCCGTGTCCCAGAAGTCTTGAATTTGACGTTCGGTAAGAGCCATCGCGCTCTGCAAGTAATCCGCATCAAACGTCGTTTCGTACAGTTCGAGCAGGGCCCAAATGAAATACGCGTAGTCTTCCAGATGGGCGGGCAGCCCCGCGGCACCCTGCCGGTATCGATGCAATAGGCGGCCCTTATCATCACGAAGCTCCTCCAACACCAACTGTGCGGCCGTCTCCGCCGCCTGCGTGTAGGCCGGTTCGTCCAGGACTCGGCCTCCCCGCGCCAGTGCGGCAATCATCAGCCCGGTCCAATCCGTAAGAATTTTGTCGTCCCGGAGGGGACGGACTCGCTGTTCGCGTACCGTCATCAGTTTGGCCCGAGCATCCTCCACTTTCGATGCCAGCGCGGCGGCGGACATTCCCAGTTCTTGAGCTCTCGCGTCGAGACTCTCAGCGGGATAGAGAATATTTCGCTCGGATTGCTGACCCGTCGCTTCGTCCCGAAAGTTACCGCCCTGATCCGCGTTGAAAACTTTTGCGATCAGCCGCCCATCGTCTTCGCCAAGCACATCGATCAATTCGTCCATCGTCCACAAGTAGAAAAGCCCTTCTTCTCCCTCGCTGTCCGCATTCTCTGCACTGTAAAATCCTCCGCTTGGCGACGTCATGTCACGCAGCACGTAGGTAAAGATCTCGCCGGCAGTGCTTGCGTAGAATTCGTCCTGAGTAGCCTGATACGTCTCCAGGTAGGCAATGGCCAGCAGGGCTTGGTCGTAGAGCATTTTCTCAAAGTGCGGGAGCACCCATTTCTGGTCCGTCGAGTAGCGATGAAAGCCATAGCCAACCTGGTCAAAAATGCCGCCCTGCCGCATGGCGCGCAGGCTGTTCTCTACCATCTCCAACGCATGCGGCTCGCCGGCTCTCTGCCAATACCGCAACAAGAAGTAGAGGTTGTGGGGGGTTGGAAACTTTGGTCTGGTATCAAATCCACCGTGCGCGCTGTCGTAACGCTCCGCGAGTTGCGTGTACGCGTTATCAAGTGTATCGGCATCGGGAGTACTCCCTGGAACGGGATCGGCCCGTTGCTTGAGCACCGCTGTGGCTTCTTGTGCGGACTCCAAAATCGTGTCTCGTTGCGTATCCCACGCCGTTGCGATTTGTGTCAGCAGTTCCATAAACCCGGGGCGGCCAAAGCCGCTCTCTTTCGGAAAGTAGGTTCCTGCAAAAAAAGGTCCACCGTCAGGCGTCAGAAACACTGTGTTCGGCCAACCACCACGCCCCGTCATGGCCTGGGTGACTTCCATGTATACGCTGTCGATATCCGGACGCTCCTCCCGATCGACCTTGATGGCGACGAAGTTGCCGTTCAACAACTCAGCCACTTCGTCGTCGGAAAAAGATTCGCGCTCCATGACGTGGCACCAGTGGCACGTCGAGTAACCGACCGACAGCAGAATGGGCCTGTTTTCTTCGCGCGCTTTCTCGAAGGCCGCCTCCCCCCACGGATACCAATCGACCGGATTTCTCGCGTGAAGTAACAGGTATGGGCTCTGTTCGAAAACCAGGCGGTTGTATTCCGGGCCGCCATCAGGCGGCAGCGCGGCAATCTCTTTCTGCGATAATTGTGGGAGTTCTCCATGGTTCTCATCCGCGGCTGGCAAGTCGCCCGTAACTTGGCCGGATTGCCGAGTAGCGGCCGGACTCTCGGGACGATTCGCTCGATCGGAGCAACCAACCGCCCCAAATATAAGCATTGCAACAATTACTAACTTGCAGACCGCGAAATAGAGGAGCACCAGCCTTAGCCATTGGGATCGGCGAGGTTGCGTTGGCACAAGCTGGTATATCGAAGAACAGATCTCCACGGGCCTAAAATCTCCAGTTCCGGCAACGAATCTCCTACCGATTACCACGCTTACCACCACGAATAAGTTCCCAACGCCGAATGGTGTGGGGTCGCGGTGAGGACACGATCACGGAAGCGCAGGCGTATATCATGGATACAGGAAGGCATAGTGACGTGGCACTGAATCTCGACGGAATCCACTCTCGATCGTAATCACGGCGGCGTCAGTTAGCCGGCGACATTATCGCTAAAGCGCATGTGCGAGAATCATGGTTCGGTCATCACTGAGCGGCTGCCCGTTTGTGAAAAGGTCGAGTTCAATTTGTATGGCCGCCAGGGTGTTGGTCGCGCCACCGTCGCACTGACTGAGTATCCGGTCAAGTCTTGTTGTTGAGAATGTCTCTCGATTGGCATTCATTGCCTCAGTCACGCCATCGGTATAGAGGACCAGCAACCCCTTTTCCTTCAGCAATGCCTCCGCGTTCTCAAAGTCGACGTCCTTGGTGATTCCGAGCGGAAACGACTGGGCCTGGCAAAGCTCAACAAGCGGGATTTTGGAGTCCAGCCTGAGACGGGGCGGGTTGTGTCCAGCCGAAGAATAAGTCAACTGGCGATTGTCCGGATTGTAGATACAGTAGAATGCGGTAACAAACGTGCATCGTCGCTCGGTATACCCCAGAACCAATTCACGGTTAAGGAACGTCAAGAATTCTCCCGGCGTGAAATGTCTCGTTTCCGCATGAAACCTCCTCGCCAGTGAGTGTGTGATAGCCATCAAGACTGACGCCGGCGCCCCATGTCCACACACATCAGCGATCAGAAAACCCCACCGTCCGTCTGCAAGCGGAAAGACATCATAATAGTCCCCGCCTGCCTTTTGGGCGGTGATGCGAAATGCGGCAAGTTCCAACCCAGGAACCGATGGGAGACACTCGGGCAAGAATGCAGCCTGTATATCGGCGATCTCGTCCAACTCGCGGCTTGCCTCAGAATACGCGTGTTCCAACGCTTCGTTCTTGGCGGCCAATTCGTCATTCTTCTCGCATAGCTCGTCTTCAATACGCTTCAGATAGGTTATGTCGCTAGCCGTGACAATCACGGAACGGGCTTCCGGAAATGGTGAAAACGTATAGAGGAATGTCCTGTCAGGCTCTACGACGCCGCTCACTGTTATTGTGCGTGCGGTATCTAATGCCTGGCGAACCAGAGAGCGGTACTCCTTCGGAAGCACCCTATACTTGTCAGTTTCAGCAAAGTCACACGTTCGCAAGAGCGTGATAGCCGCGGGATTGGTGTAGAGTATGGAGCCGTCCAGGTTGATTTCCATTACCGGGTTGGGATTCGCCTCCGGAAATCGCGCGGCGCTCCTGATTTGCCGAAGATAGTCCTTAATAAGGTTCTCGTAGTGTTCGCGCGTGTAGAGGGTGGACGCGATCGCCATGGTGAAACACCAAAACGCTATGGCGACTATCGCTGCCAAAACGACCCAAATCTCCGCCGCAACGGTTGGATCACGAAATACGAAGACGACGGGCACTACGAGAACTAGGAACGCCGCGACCGCAATCGCCGGTGCGATCCGAAAGAGGGCTCGGTGATCGTGAATCAGCGGCTGGCGAGCGACATACGACCTCACAATCCGTGACCAGAACAGTTCGCAATACGTGTATTCTACGGCGTACGTCGATCCGGTGGAGTCGAGACGCATCGTAGCACACGCCCGGTGAAGACCTGCGGAACTGCGCATAGAAGAAGCGAGTTTCCGCCTTCGCCAACCGTGGTAGTCTTCCTCGAGTGACAGCGCGTCTGACCTCGCCGGATACGTGTATCGGAGCAAGAGAAGAGATTCGAGAATCTGCCCATACTCCAGTTGTGTATCCAGACGTATCTCCCGCAGCCCCAAATCGTGGAACTGGCGGGCCAACGTCCCGGTTCCCGGAAACGTGAAGTGCTGACCGGTTGCTGTCCCTACGAGCTGCGTCTCGCCGCCGTCGTTTGTAACACGAAGGTTCAGCGTGCCAATCCGCTCTCCTCGCAGAAGTGGCAAAATATCCGTCTCAAGGTAGATGGACAGAGGTCGGGCTTCACGCGTAAGCTCTCGATACCGAAAACGCAAGTACGCGAGCAAGATTCGCCCCGTAAAATGGTAGATGATTAGTCCGAGCGACTTACGCAGCCCGGACCCAGTCTGATTCGTCCCAGAATTCATATGCCAGAATACCTCACCTGACCGCTCCTTGTATTTCTACTTGTACCCTGTATTCACCCCGGACTCGCTCACATATCATTGCGCCTCGCTGCAAATCAGCCGTTCCGGCGTGACATAGCTGTTGGTCAGACGCGAATTTAGTTGTAGTCGTGTTCGTAGATAGGCTACACGGTCGGCTGAACGATGGGCCGAATGTTTGAACCAGGCTCGACCAAGAATAGGGAAGCGCTTTTCGCCCTTGAAGTTTCTATTTCTTACGACGAGCTATCTTCTTGCCCATCTGACGCAATGTATTGAAGTTGGCAAGGCATTGCGTGCAAGAGGTCACGAAGTCGTCATCGCGGGTGACTCTCCGGATCGTGAAAGGTCTGAACTGTCGCTGGCCGCCAAAGAAGGCTTACGCCTTGCTACCGTCCAAGAGATCAATCATCCGTATGTCTGGGATCGATACCTGGCGCGGGGTTGGACCACGGCGATTCATGACTTATCCCATTTGTGCAGGTGGGCGCCACTGGATACCATTCTGGAGGCCCAAGTCAATCTGATTCGAGACGAGCAGCCCGACCTGGTAGTCAGCAATGGTACTGCGACAGCGAGTTCCGCTGCGTACCTCGCACGGGTTCCAGCGGCCAGCCTGTTCAATGCGTATTTCCTCGACTACGTGCTAAACCACCCCGTACTGCGACCGTATTGGCGCGGATACGCGTGGTATCACATTCGCCCCCTACTTCGGCGCGTCTACGCAAGATATGGGCGTAAACTCGTCGACCCATTGAGCCTCTTCCAGTCTATCCCACTGGTCTCGCCGGACGTGCCGGGCCTCTACGAGATTTCCCCAAGACTCCCGAATGCCCATCAAACAGGCCCATTGATATATGACTACCCCGCTTCCGCACCGGCTTGGATTGAGGAGCTGAACGACGGTATGCCTAACGTGTACATCACCATGGGATCGACGGGACGAATGGAACCGTTTCTGCGGCGCATCTATTCCGTACTCGGTCACAGTTCCTATCGTTTCATC
>CAZWDH010000336.1:0-6911 GCA_964632865.1 uncultured Nitrospiraceae bacterium | reverse complement strand
ACGAGCGGAACCCTGGGTCACGACGCAGCCCCCCCCCGCCCCCGAACGGGGGCGACAGAAAGTGCTCGCGCCCGGCAGCCCTCAACAGACTGCCGGGCGCTTTACACTCATCCCTCCGACGACTACCGCCCCGGCGGCGCTGCCGTCAGAATCTTCGCGCCCCGCTCGTCGTCCAGAACCAGGATCGCAAACTTCCGGACCATGCCCACGTCCAGCGTGCTGGAGGACGCATAATCAAAGCGTCCGCGCAAGTCCGTATACCCGTCTTTGTAAAACACGGTTTCGCCGTTCTCCATATCCGCGAAAACTTTTACATACACCTTAGGCATCGGCTCGTTGGTCTTCCTATCCACCACATGCACCTGACCGTAGGTTTCGATGAGCTGCGCGATCAGGCTACTCGCAAATCGGATGCTCGTGCGATTGATCCCTGCGGCCTCCGCCTGGATGACCACGTGCCGGTCCGTGAACGCCTCCGGCAACGGAATCTCGCGTTGCGATTCGTTCGCGTCGAATTGCACGGTCAGCTCTTCCGCGGGCTTCACGCCGGCAAACAGGCTCGACTGCGCCGGGGCGAAGGGATTGCGCGTGAACAGCATCTCCACATCAATGGGATAGAAGCTGAGACGGCACGATTCGAGGTTCGTATGATGCAGAACGACAGCGTCCTCCTTCACCTCCAATTCCAACCGCGGCGCTTTCGCGGCTAACCGGTCCTGCGCCATGCGGCCCGTACGTTCTCCCTCCACATCATCGCCACCGCTGATCGCCGCGACTTGCGTGCGCACTTCACCGAAAAGGTCCCGCCAACGCTCCACCGGATAATCCACGTATTGTTCGGCGATTTGCGCCGCCCTGTCAGGTTCTTCTTCATAAAGCGCCAGGTACGCTTCAAAATAGTCGTACTGAGTTCGGGTCTCCAGCTTTTCCGACCGCACCCGGTCAAAGTACCGCAGCGCTCCCGCGACGCGATCCTGAAGCAGCATGTAGTACGTCACCGCCATCAAGTCTTCGTCGTCCAACGCAGCCCGGTGAGCCAGGATGTTCATCAACGATGCAAACTGGACCCGGAACTGCTCGTTGGTGATCGACCACTTGTTGTCGAGATCATGCGCTCGCGGATTGATCAGCGGCGCGTATTCGACGTGCTGGTACGCCTTGCGATCGACTGGATTGATGGTAAGCAGCGGACTCTCCAGACTTGGCCCGGTCGCCGCCACGAAGTCGTCGCGATACTGCAAATACGTCCCGATACCTTCCGAATCATTGTGGTACACCGCGAACGACCACAGGATCGGCTGATACGCATGCCGCAGCCGGATCAACGCCAGGGCCTCCTCATAGAACTCCCGGTTGCGCATGCGCCACGCGATCCACGAAAGCTCGATCCGGTTCAGGTTGTGCGTGCGCAGAAACTCCAGGACCTCTTCCGATGAACCTTGTTGCGACACGTACTGCCACGAGGTCGTGTCAACAGTGCTCGGCTCTTCCACCACACGCATCGGTTGCGGATCCGCAAAGGCCAGCAACGCGCCTTCCTCGCTGACGTGCACGGGGTAGTGCTTGAACGCGCCCGGCTCCGGGAAGTAGAAGTGATACTCAATCGTGGCGGTGCTGTACGGTTCGAGCCGCATCCGCTCGCTCTTCGTATATCGCCCACTCGCGATCGGGATGGACCCTTCCGGAACCTGGCGCAGCAACTCGATGTTGTGCGGCGTCGAGGTCGGATTGGTAACCGTCACCTGGCAACCGTACACAACGCAGCTCAGAAACTCTTCCGTCACAAACTTGTCAAACCGTTGGTTGGCCTCGTGCCGGTACCGGTCATCGAGCCGGAAGAAGTTTTGACTGACCAGAATAGGCGTATCCGCATTTGTTCCCTCCGCCGGCTCGATGTCCTTATAGAACGCCACCAGCGGGCTTGCCGCCTTGACCGCATAATGCGTGTCACCCGAGTTCGTCTCATGCTCCGCACCCTCGAATGGCAGGTCAAGCACAGCGAGCGCGAGAAGGATCTCCGTGAAGCTGTTCGCCGCCTCCGCCAGATGCTCCGAACGGAACTGCTGGCCTTCCTCGCGTTGGACATAGTCCAGCCAGAACGCGTTCACGGGGATTAAGCCAGCCGTTTTCTGTTGTATCGGTAGCTTGTAATAGTTGTTCTCCACCCATTCGCGTGTCGTTTCCGTGGCGCGGTACAACGCGCGATACAAATCGACGGCTTTCTCGTCGAAGTCGGCAATGACATTCAGCCGCGTGCGTTGTTCCACGAAACCAAGTGAATCGAGTTCCTCCGCGGGTCCGTCGTATGTTTGGGTCAGGTCGTGGACTTCCATTCCGGCTATAGCAGGTTCACCGGCGCCTCCTTGACGACCGCCGAACGCGCCGCCACCGCCCAGACCTCCGCCATCCACGACGCGACTTCCATCCGGCCTGGTATAGAAGGGTATGCCTTCCAGTACCCCATCTCCGTCCACGTCATAGGCTCGGTCCGCGAAGTAGTTCGCGCGGACTCTTATCTCGCCGCCAATCTGGACGTTCTGCAGGTTGCCGCGGCTTCCCTCGGACAGCGCGCCGCCGTACAGCGCCGTCATGAACAGCGCATTGAAGCGTTCCGGATTCGGCGGGATCATGTCGAAGGCATCCTGTACGTATCGCTGCGTGTGCGCACGTTCCTCCGCGACGCGTTGCGCCAGCAGAATCTTCTCGACCAGGTTCAACTGGCCATACTGCCAGGGCTGCAAGAACTCGGAAAGATCGTCGCCGAGCAGCCAGCGGTCCAGAAACGTCTTCTCCGCCTTGTTCTCCAGGAACGGCCGCACGGTCGCGTCAAAGAACACTCGGTCTCTGTGACAAAGAAAGAAGTTCAGTTCGTGCGACTCATACTTCGAGAACTGCTCCCGTTTTTCTTCTGCCGTCAGTTCCGGCCACCGCGTCACAAACTGGAACTCGTGCAGTTTGGGATCGCCATGCAGGGTTAGATACAGCGCGTACACCTCGGGGATTGAATCGTACGTCTGAACCTGCGCTTCTCCCGTCAGGCTCACCTGCAATGTTTCGCCGCCTTCCACCACGCGGACGCGCTTCTTCTCCACGTAATGCTCCGCCGGATCGAGCGCCTTCGCCAATCGAAGGTCGCGTATTGGTACGTCCCGTTCCGGAAGCGCCACTTTCTGCGCGACCGTTGTGAAGGGGTCTGTCGCCACGATCTGAAGGTACTGGCGCCCCTGCAGATCCGCGCGCGGAATCGTCACGACTCCATCGCTATCGGGCTTCAGGTTGTAAAACACGGCCGCGTCACCGCCGAGGAAGTCGTAACTGGGCGAGAACGGCGGAGCCGGCACGGATTCTTCCATCTGCCCCTGTTGCCCCACATCCATTTCCCGGGCCGCGGCAGGCGGGGGTGGCGGCGGCGGAGGCGGTTCGGCGGCCGCAGCCTCTTCCTGCTCGGCCTGGGTCTCTTGCACCGCCCACGGGTTCAGCAACAGCGAAGGCCGCTCCAGCATGTTTCCCGGAAACTTCGTAGCGAATCTCCGCTCCAGGATATACCGGTATTCGTCCCCGATGAATCGGCCGGATTGATACAAGGCATACCCCGCGTTCATGGCTTTCGCATCGGGCGCGAAGGGTTGCGTCACATTTAACGCATCGAACAGGGCAACGTCCGGGTGATAACACGTGGCCGCCACGTGCACGCGCGTATAGTCGTTCGCGTTTGCGATGCGTATCGTGACGGTATCGTCTTCCGCTTCCAGCGCCTGAACCTGAATCGGTGTCGGCTGGTCGACCTCCAGTACGCGCTTGTCCGACGCCACGAAGTAGGGCCCGTCGATTCCGTCGGTAAGCCGCACGTGAATCCGCTGATCCGTCGGCTTGAGATGCAACAGGTAATCGCCTCCCGGCAACCCTGCTGCCGTAACAAATCCATCGGCAACCGTCAACGCATCGCTGCGGTCCTCCGCATAGGCGCCGTCGCGCACTTCCATCAACGTTACTAAACCCTCCCGCGACTCCCCGCGCCGCGGGGAAAACGGAATCCGCAGCGCATCACTTGCATCTCCCTGGAGCAGGTGCGGATAGTTGTACTCGGGTTTCCGCAGATCCCAGTGTTGCTCGTTCATGCCTTGGCCGGTGGCAGAAAGATGCTCGATACCCGGCATACTCCCAAGCACGATGCGCCCCTCCACATCGGTTTTCAGACTGACGTCTACCGGATCGACGAAGTCCACGTGGTTCATGCGCAAATACACCACATGACCGGGAAGCGGGAACCCGGTCTTGTCGCGCGCTTCCAGGATCGTTTCGTCTCCTACGCGCGACAGAAACAGGGCGGCGATTTGCTGCGTCTTGTTAATGCCGTTTACCGGAAACGTCTGTTCCGCGACCACGTTGACCGGTTCCGGATTCGTCAGAGGGTTGATAGTCCCGGTCAACGTGATTCGAAGTTCCGCGAGGTTGTCGGGAACCCGGAAGCGGTGGACGAACAGTTCGCCACTTTGGAATGCTACTTCACGAACGCGTTGCGTACTCGTGATACCGTCTCCAGTGGTGGACCGAACCGTCAGTATCGGATCCTCAATCCGGCCCACGGGAATCTGCGCGCCGTTCAAGTACAGGAGCGGTCGAACGGCAACCTGGGCCCTTTGTCCCGCCCGCAAGGATTCGGTGTCGACATGAAATCCCCCGGCGAGCCGGTACTCCTCGGCCTCATGCTGGAACCTGTCCAACGTGGCAAAATCCCCATCGCACAAGACGAGTGGTTTCTGGCCAGGGTCTGTCGAGAACGGTATCGCGATCTCGCCGTCCTCGTTCGCCGCATAAAGGTTTCCAGAAAACCACACCGAGGCCTCAGGTAGCTGCTGCCCGGTCTCGTCGAGCACCGTGATCATCTGACCCGCCGGTCCAGTGCGGCCGACGTACTGTAACCGTCCCTTATGCACGACCGCGCGGCTGCTCTTGCCGTTCCCGACAAACTCGATAACCCACACACCGCGACCCGTCAAGTCTGGAAACGCGAACTCGCGTTTCACCCGGCGCAGCGGCGCTTCGGAGTAGGTGTACACCTCCTCATGATTAGGGACAAGACCGTCCAGGTCGATGTCGGTGTTCACCTCGCGCGCGAACTGCTGGTAATAGTTCTTGGCGTCGATCGAATAGACCTTGACCAGCAGCCGCTCCACGTTTTTAATCCAGAGTTCCAGCCGGACCTCCTCGTCCGGTGCGAAGCGCGCCCGGTTTTCCGGCACAAACTCCACGTCGACCCGTTTCTTGATGTCATCAACGGTCGCGGGATCGAGCCACGAATACCATTGCTCAAGGTCGCCTTCGCCCTGCACCAACTTCGTTTCCGCAAAGAGACGCCGCAGGTAATCCTCGCGAATGTAGGTCTCGAAATCGCCATAGTCTTCATCGATCGCGAAGAAATGCATCAGGTATTGCCGCACCAACAAGGCATCCGAGTCCGGTGGATTCAGAGTGGTTGCGGAGAGATAGTCGCCGTGGACGTTCTCGGCCAGCGGCACGTTACCCAAGGAACGTAGGTAGGCCGGATTCACATAGTCGGCGTGACGAGGCAACCGCAGGTACTCGATGAACCGCGTGCGATCAAGCACGCCCCGGGACAGGTCATGCTGCAATCGATGAAACTGGACGAGCGACTTCAAGGAGTTGTGCGCCGGCTCCAACCGGTCCGTGAACGCTGCCAACCGTTCCAAATAAGCCTCGTACACCTCCGGCTCGTTCCGCCAGTTCGGCTCGTCCGCGCCGGGCCGGAGCCGCTGCAGATAGGCCATTACGAACGCGTCGTTGTTCAACAACTCCGGTTCGAGTACCAGAAGTTCGTCGAGTTGCTCGCGCACCATCATCGTGTGAACGGGAAGCGAACCGAAACCGCCACTGTGGCGGGCACTGAGATCCATCGCGATCAGAGCGGGAAGGTTTGGATAATCCGGCAGATCGAGCGACTGTAATAAATGGCGCAGACGGGATTCGCTCAGGTCCACGGCCAGCAACCAATCGTAAGCGTGCCGGGTGAAGCCGTTGACCGTGTCCGCATACTGAGGGTTGTCCAACGCGCGCTGAAGCAACGTGGCGCGGCTGATGCGCTCCGGGTCGAGTTGCGACGGCAGGTCCGGTGCCTCACCCGGCAACTGTCGCTGTTGGTTGAAATCGAGGTTCAGCGTCGCCTTCAGATACTCGAGCGTCCGCTCCGGATCGGAGGAATACAGCAGCAAGGCCTGCCGATTTCGGATCTCCTCCACACCGGGGGTCTGCCCGTACCGTTCGACCCAAGTCTCCAGCAGTTTATCGACCTCATCGAAACGGCCTGTCTGCTGAAAATACAGGCAGTGGAAGTAATAGTAATCCTCCGTCCCCGGGACCAGTTCCTTCAGCGCGTCCGCCCGATCGTCCGCAAGGGCAAAGCGCTCCAGAAACGCCAAGTCCGCCGCCCACACCTGGTGACCCAGTGCGAAGACCGCCACCAACGCGAATACCATGTTCCTAGCCATATTCGATCTCTCCCTGGGATTGCGACGAGTGCCAAGACAGTACATGCCCCGCTCCAAGCGGAAGTTCCCGCCTATAGTGAACGAATAAAGATGGCACTTTGTCTACCTTGAGACCCCCTTTGCCCGGACCAGGTTCGGTATCGACGTGAGATTTCGACGAAGGCGCGGTTGTGGCAACGATTGGGAGGGGCTTGTCTGCGTAAGCCGCTTGCGGCGTCAGCCTCCACACGCGAAAGCCGGACAGGACTACCGGTTTTCAGGGTGAAGCGCGGACCTAACGCGATGGAATGGGATACTCGCAAACGAGTGTTTAACGAGAAGTTAAAGATGGTGGGCGGTACTGGACTTGAACCAGTGACCCCTTGCATGTCAAGCAAGTACTCTAACCACCTGAGCTAACCGCCC
>CAZWDH010000335.1:0-6915 GCA_964632865.1 uncultured Nitrospiraceae bacterium | reverse complement strand
ATCGTAGTGAAGAAAATATCCTTGTCCAGGTATTCGGCCTGGGCGCAACGGGAAAATGCATCCAACGCCGATTTGGACGCCACGTACGCGGAGAACCGGGGCGGATTCGCCAGTACGCCCATGGTGCTAACGTTGATGACATGACCGCGCCGGTTTTCGGCCATGCCGGGCAACACCCGGAGAATCAGCCGGATGGCCCCGAAATAGTTGAGCTGCATCAGGCGCTCGTAATCGTGGAACCGATCGTAAGACTGCGTGATGGATCGGCGAATGGAACGGCCGGCGTTGTTAACCAGAATATCGACGGAACCGTGATCCTTGAAGACCGCGTCCATGACGGCGTCGCATTGTTCCATATCCGAGAGATCGGCAACATACGCGTACGCCCGCCCACCTCGGCTTTCAATCTCTTTGCGAACGAGTTCCAACTCGTCCTTGGTCCGAGCGATGAGAATGGTCTTCGCGCCTGCGTCCGCGATCTTGATGGCCGACGCGCGGCCGATGCCCGACGAACCGCCCGTCACGACGACCACCCGATCTTTCACCGCGCCCGCCAGACTGCGGTCGCGGAAGAGATCCGGGTCCATGTGGCGTTCCCAGTAGTCCCAGATCTTCGCCGCGTAGGATTCCAGCCTCGGGCAGTCAATACCAGACCCTTTCAGTGCATCGGACGTGTCGCGGCAATCGAATCGCGTCGGATAGTTAAGGTAGTAGAAGACTTCGTAGGGGATTCCGAGATCCGCCAGAATCGTGTCGATGATGCGTCGAATCGGCGGGAGGTTCATCAAGGCATCGCGAATCCCGCGCGGTACGAGGTCCAGCATGCGCGAGTTGATCCGCATCACGAACTGCGGGGCGTGAGCCGCGTCTGCAAAGACGTTCAGCACCTCGCCGGCGCGGTAAGGGTCCGGGTCGGTGAGATGGAAACACTTTCCGTCGAGGCCGCGCTTGTGCGCAAGATGGTCGATGGCATCGGCGACAAAGTCCACCGGGACGATGTTGATGCGTCCGCCCTCCAACCCCACCAGTGGGACCCACGCCGGCAACGCGTTTCGGACCTTCTGCAAAAACTTGAATACGTAATAAGGCCCGTCCGGCTTGTCGGTCTCGCCCGTTTTGGAATCGCCCACGACGATGCCGGGGCGGTAAATGCGATGGGGAATCCGGCACTCCGTACGCACGACCCGTTCCGCGGCGTGCTTGCTGCTGAAGTACGGGTGGTGGAAGTTCTCGGCTTCCTCAAACATGTCTTCGCGCCAAAAGCCCGGATACATCCCCGCGACGGCCGTCGAACTGGCGTACTGAAAATGCTTCGCCTTCAGTGCGTGCGCCAGGTCCACCGCATGGCGCGTGCCCTCCACGTTGATCGCCACGTGCGGCGCCTCGTCTTCGCACATGATGTCGTAGAACGCGGCCAGGTGAACGAAATGCGTGACCTTTCCTTGCAGCCTGGACACATCCTGCTTGCGCAGCCCGCATAACGGCTGCTCGATATTGCCCTTCACCGCCACCATGCGGTCAGACTTCGCCCCCAACCGCTTTCGCAGCGCGTCCAGCTTGTGCTCGGAGCCCTTGCGGACGAGACAGTAGATGGTCCCCTTGCGCCGCAGCAACCGCTCCAGCAAATTGCGCCCGATGAATCCGGTAGCGCCGGTCACGAAGTAACTCATGAAACGTCATCCTTTCCATAGAGGCGGGACCCGGCACGGCAAGCGTGTCTCATCTTAAGGGGTGAGCCGCCAATCAAGCAGCTGCGCAACACACGCGCGAAAGACTTCGGAACGCGCCATTCTAGCTTCATTTGCGCGAACAATGCGACTGCAGGTCTGTCAGTAACCTCAGGCAGGAACCATGATGGTGATTTCACGTTCGTCGCGGGCGCGATCGAGGATGCAACACAATCCGGCTTAATCATTCTTGGGCAGCGACAAACTGCGTGAGCACTCGCACGTTCGCGGCGAAGGTCCGGCAGTCGATCACGCGATCGACGTCAACGTTCTCGTGATATTTCATTTCGCCCGATTCCACCCAGGCGCCGCGATCGTCCAGCGCGCCGATAATCTTCTCGATAGCATCGGCGGGAGGAGCCTCTGGCGCATCCGAATCTGATGTCTCCGCTCCATTTAGAGCGGCTTCGTACGCGGCCTCGATGGAATCGAGTGCAGAAGGGCCGATGAACGAATAATGCGTGGGCATATCGTCGCTGGAATAGGTCAGTTGGTAGTCCTTCGTAAAGTAGAGAGGCGTATTCGTTTGCAGCTCGTAGAATCGCGCGAGACGCCCGTCCGGAAGTTCCGAAGCGCGCAAATAGGCGACGGCCCGCGGTATGGGTTCCAGGAATCGCTTCTCACCCGTGCGCCGCGCGAGTTCGATGAGGCAGCGCATGATGCCTTGCGATTCGCCACCCGTCACCGCCGGGGGCTCGAACTTCCGCGCCCAGACGGGATGCATGTCGCGGTCGTACTGCTGCGCCCAGGCGGGCTGTGGATCCGGCATTTGCGCCAGCAACATGAACTCGCCGCCCCGGATTGCCGCGGCGCGGTACCGATCATCGCCGTAGATATCCGCGGCATCGAGGAAGGTGTCGATCACGTCCGCAATCGTGTTGTCGTTGAACGTGTAGTCGTGGGTGTATTCGCGCGCGGGAAACTCGCGGGACCACGATTCGGGATAGGAGGCTTTCACCACCGGAAACTCACTCGCCTCGGGCGGACCCGTGAACCGCTGTGGCCACGCCCCGTTTGGATACTGGACTTCGATGAGTTTCTCGAGCCCGTACATCACGCACTCGTGAACCTTCTCCTCCTTGAAATCCGTGGCCTTGTCGAACTGCATGAGAAACCGGAGCGCGGCCTGCGTCGTGTCGTCGTCGAGCGTGGTGGTGTTCTGCCCTTCCGTTCGCCCATCGACGCGATAGGCCTGTTTTGCGCGGCCGGCTTCGTCAAAGTGAATTCGGTAGGTCCAACCGCCGGATTGCAGTTGCGTGCGGACCAGTGCCATTGCCGTCTCCCGCGCCGCGTCCAGGTAATAATCATCCTTAGTCGCGGCATAAGCATCCAGGAAAGCTTGCCCGATGTGGGGAGTCCCCGGCGGTTGCACCCACCCGGTTCGATCGTCCGCTTTCCCTTCGCCTTCGCGGACCGTCAAGTCGGCACTGTACCGCCAGAGGTAACTTCCTTCGACGGAAACCTGATCCCGGAAGAACGCGATCGCACGGTGGAGCGCCGATTCCGCGGACGCTTCAAGCGGGGCGGAATCCTGGGCCACGCCCACGACGCACAATAAACACAGGGCGAGAAACCAACGGAGGGCAATCATGGCGGCTCCTTTCCATTTGAAGAGGCATTGTTGAACACGGGTATACCGAACATCAACCGGCTACGGACTTGCGCCGGGGCGTTTGACCGCGTTCTCTGGTTTACCTACACTGCCCGGTGAGATGTCGGCACCACGGTGACCGGCTTGGATCGGTCTATTCGGGGGCCTGAATTATGTCGTACAAGACGAGTCGACGGGAATTCTTGAAGTCGGCGACAGCAGCGTCCGCAGTCACATGCATGACACCGGCGGCGTTCGGCCAGGAAGCGAACGCCGTTGCGCCGAGCGACCAGATCACCTTGGGCTGCATCGGCGTCGGCGGGCACGGCACGGGATGGAATCTGGACGCCTTCCTCAAGATCCCCGAAGCGCGGGTCCTGGCGGTCTGCGACGTCTACCAAGATCGCTGCGAGAATGCGCGCGACATGGTGAACGCGGCCTACGGCAACTCCGACTGCCATACACACGGCGACTTCCGCGAGATCCTCGCGCGGCCCGATATCGATGCCGTGGTGATCTCCACGCCGGACCACTGGCACGTGCTCATGTCGGTCATGGCAGCTCGCGCGGGCAAACACGTCTTCTGCGAGAAACCGACGCTGACAATCGAAGAGGGACAAGTCCTCATCGACGTGATCGAACAAACTGGTGTCGTCTACCAGGGCGGCATCGAAGATCGCTCCGTCGAGATTTACCATCGCATGGCGGAACTGGTCCGCAATGGGTGCATCGGCAAGTTGAACCGGATTCTGGTGGTATTGCCGGAAGGCGAGGTGTATCCGAAGGAAGCGGAAGCACCCGTCCCGGACGGATTCAACTACGACCTCTGGCTCGGCCCGGCGCCCTACACCCCGTACACGCCCACGAAGACGGGGCAACAAGAGTGGCGCAACGTGTGGGATTACTCGGGCGGCAAGCTCACGGACTGGGGCGCGCACCTCATGGACACCGCGCAGGTGGCCATGTTTCAGGAGCACGGCGGACCCGTTTCGGTCGATGGCAAAGGCACGTTTCCCTAAGACGCCATGTCCAACACGGCGACCGAGTATAAAGTCTACTACGAGTATCCCGACGGTGTGGAGATGATCGTGAAGTCGGGCGGGTCGGGCATTCGCTTCGAGGGAACCAACGGATGGGTAGAGAGCCCATCGTGGCGGAAGCCGATGCGCGCGAGTGATCAGGCCATTTTGGAGGCCGTCATCGAGCCAGCCGAGAACAAGATGTGGCCGCTGCCACCGTCGGAACACCAGAGTTTCATCGACGGCGTGAAAGGCCGCACGACCCCGTACTACACACCGACGGACATTCATCGCCTGAGCACGGCCATGCACGTCGGCAACATTTCCATGCGCCTCGACCGCAAACTGACCTGGGACCCCGAGAGCGAGACCTTCCCCGGCGACGACGAGGCTAACGCATTCCTGTCGCGCCCGATGCGCGAACCCTGGTCGCTGAAGGAAACCGTATAGCGCGAGGTAGCCGCAGTGGGTGCCATTGAGCCTGTTCTTCAGTTTTGCCTGATTCTGGCAGCGTGCCTCTTGACGCTCGGCTTCCTCATTGAGTTCGGAATCTTCTTCGCACAGCGATTCCGGTCATCCAGCGGAGAGTCCACGTCCGATGAACCGATTAGCGTCTCTCCGGATAGGACCGCGCACAAGCTCATGGGCGAGCGAGGCGAAGTCGTTAGCATGTTGCGGCCCGCGGGCATCGCGCGCTTGCGTGGGGATCGTGTACAGGTGGTCGCACGCTACGACTTCATCGACGAAGGTGTGACCGTTCGCGTCACGCACGTGGAAGGCAATCAAATCTACGTGGAAGCCGACGCCGACGACCCGACAGACTGAACTTCAACACCACGCACCCGCCGTCAGATGTCGCCCTTCTCAATGTGCTTTTCCAGTTCGTCCATGGGTACCGGCTTGTGCCGCTGAATGTCGATGGCCATTTTTCGCTGCCGATCGCTGGGATGGAAGGCATCCACCAACGCCTCCGTCACGTCCACGCGCGCCGCATCCGGGTGCGCGGCGAGTCCGGTCTCATCCCATTTCGACACGAGCGCCACGACGCCGGCTTCTGCCTTGATGCGGTCGAGTTCGCCCTGAACCTGTTCCAGGATTCCGTCCACCGGCGCCGTGCCGAATCCCTGCAAATGCATCAGACGCTGAGCGTCTTGCGCTTGATTCTCAAGCGCCGCGACGCTTGCCTGGTCGCCTGCGGCTTTGGCGGCGTCGTAATCCGCCTTCAGCTTGCCGAGGTGGGCTTCGTGCAGTTCGGACCCGGCGTAGGCCACCGCAATGGCGCGTGAATCGTAAACGCCAATCGCTTCTTTGGACGGCCCCGCGCTGGATACCGGCTCGCAACCAAAACATCCCGGCAAGACCGTTCCGGCGAATAGTATCGTGCCCAGAAGCGCACCGAACTTCGTGCGTCCGCGGGATCTACTTCCAGTCCGTGATGATTGAAGAACTATCTTCATGGTGTCCATCCCCCAATTAGGTGTTAATTCGTTTCAGCTACGATTATCCAAGAGCATTGCTCATGCCACCCGGCGACCCGGGACCCTCATGATTGAAATATAAAGACTTAGCAACACAAATATCTGCGGCCACTTTCGTGCCTGGACAAAATAAGAGCAGATGGAGTACATTGCTTGTATCTGGAGGTATTGACGATGGTTCTCTTCGACCAGGGTTCGATCCGTCGCGTGGAGGCCTTGGCCCGTCTGAACCATTGCAACCCCTTCTCACAGGAACGAATCGAGTTGGAGCGGGAGGTGCTGGGCGGCGCCTTCGTTGCCAGTGGCACGGCATGGCATCGGGAAGCTGGGGAGGCGGCCGTTCGCCCGAACATTGCGCGCATCACGGAAGTGGCCGAGGGAATCGTCAACCGGGCGCGGGAGGGCCTCCAACGGGGCGAGTCCGCGGGCACCCGCGAGATTGCCCTGTACGAGAGCGTGGTCCTGTACCTGCTGTACAACCGCTACGAATCCAAACTTCGCGAGTACATCGAATCCGCCTTAGTCGCCAACGCGAGCGATCCCGCTCCGATCGACTGTTACGACGCGTTCTGCGCGGACTTGGCCCACTACCTGAATATCCGGGGTTACACCTTTCCAAGTCTGGCGGAACGGGAACATCTGTTCGCCTGTTTCTTCCAGTTGCGCCGGGCCTTTCACCACATCTTCGACAACATCATCGGCGGGTCCACGGCATCGGCTCAACTCCGCGCCGCAACATGGCAATCGATCTTCACCTGCGACATGGCGCGCTACCGGCGCACGCTCTACTCGCGCATGAGCGACGTGACGACATTGATCACCGGACCCTCCGGCACCGGCAAGGAACTAGTGGCGAAGGCGATCGCGTACTCCGGCTACATCCCCTACGAAGCGCGGCGCAAACGTCCCGCGGAAGACTTCATTAGGGCTTATCATCCCGTGAATCTGTCCGAACTCTCCCCCACGCTTATCGAATCGGAACTGTTCGGACATGTGAAAGGCGCCTTCACCGGCGCCGTGGGCGACCGCGCGGGGTACTTTGAGATCTGCCTTGAGCATGGGACGGTTTTTCTCGACGAATTGGGCGAACTCGATCCCTT
>CAZWDH010000334.1:0-6922 GCA_964632865.1 uncultured Nitrospiraceae bacterium | reverse complement strand
CTCCGGGCGGGGTCCGTTACACGCGGGACGGCAATTTCACCATTGACGCCAACGGACAGCTTGTAACCAACGATGGATTCCTGGTGCAAGGGGCTGGCGGCGGAGGAATTGACGTATCCGGTGGCAGTGCACGCATCGATGGCGATGGATTCGTCTGGGTCGACGGGATTCAGACGGGGCAACTGGGAGTCACTGAGTTTGCCGATCCGGGCGCCCTGCTCCGCCAGGGCGACAACCTCTTCGCGGCCACCCCGGAATCGCTCGCCCAATCCGCGCCTGCCACGGAAACCACGGTAGTCGGCGGGAGCCTAGAAGCGTCCAACGTCCAGGTCCCGGAAGAGATGGCCAGCATGATTCTTGGCATGCGCGCCTATACGGCGAACCAGAAGGTGATCAGTTCCGTTGACGAGACGGTGGGGAGACTCATTAACGATGTCGGTTCGCCGGCGTAGTGGGGAGCTAAGGGTATGATTCGCGCCTTGTTCACAGCCGCAACGGGGATGGTTGGGCAACAGACCAACATCGACACGATTGCGAACAACCTCGCCAACGTGAACACGACCAGTTTCAAAAAGAGCCGCGTCAACTTTAAAGATCTGTTTTACGAAACCGTCCGGCCGGCGGGAACGCAAACAGCTGCCGGCGAGACTCTCCCGGAAGGCATTCAGATCGGCCACGGCGTGCGCCCCGGATCGGTCGCCAAGCTGTTTACGCAGGGCAACCTGATCCAGACCGGTAACACGCTGGACATCGCAATCGAGGGCGATGGTTTCTTTCAAGTCGATCTGCCCGACGGCACGACCGGCTACACGCGGGACGGCAGTTTCCGCGTGAACAACAACGGCACCCTGGTGACCGTGGACGGATTCCCGCTCACGCCCGGCATTACGATTCCGCAGGATGCCGTTGTCGTCAGCATCGGCCAGGACGGTATCGTGGAAGCGACGACCCAGGGCGCGGCCACCCCGACCAACCTCGGCCAGATCCAGTTGGTGCGCTTTATCAACAATGGCGGCCTCGACGCGCGTATCGGCCACAACATCCTGCTGGAAACGGAGGCTTCCGGGCCGCCGATTCCTGGCCAACCCGGTCTCGATGGCAACGGCATGCTGGCGCAGGGCTTCCTGGAAAACTCAAACGTGCAGGTCGTGGAAGAAATCCTGAATCTGATCATCGCGCAGCGCGCCTACGAGGCCAACTCGAAGGTCATCCAAACGTCCGACGAGATGCTGCAAGTCGCCAACAACGTGAGACGGTAATAGGGGAATGACTCGATGAACAAGATACCCCTGAGAACAATGAGCGGAATCGTGGCGGCACTCGCTATCGTAATGGTCGCCGTGGCCGACACCGATACGGTCATGCTCAAGACCGAAGCCTATGTGAAGGGTCCGGCGTTGACCCTTGGCGACGTGGCGGACTTGCAGGGCGAGAACGCCGACGCCTTGGCGAATATCGAGATTGGCAATGCCGCTATGCCCGGCGATTCGAAGCGGCTCGACGCGAGTCTGGTGCGGTCGCGTATCGAGAACGCGGGCTTCGCGGCAGACGCTGTCGAGATTCAGGGACCCGGATCGGTAGTCGCCACCACGCTCTATTCTGAGATTACGTCGGACATGCTCGCCACCGATCTCCGCACCTTCATCGAAGGCGAAATGCCCTGGGGATTGGACGAGGCGACCATCGACGTAGCCGCGCCAACGCAGAATCTGGTCGTGCCCGACGGACTCGTCGAGGTGCGCTGGTGGCCCAATCCCCAGTATCGGTGGGTCGGCCCCGGTGTGTTCCGCGGCGAGGTGACCGTAGACGGAGAGGTCAAACGCACCGTACTGGTCCGTGCACAGGTAGAAGCCTATACCGAAGTGCTCGTCGCCGCGACGGACATCCCGAGGGGATCCCTGATTTCGGTCGCCGATCTTCAACTTGAGAAGCGCGCCATGTCGCAGATGCGCGGCAACGTGCTGCAAAGCACCGGTGACGCGGTCGGGCAAGTCGCGCGGAGCACGATCTTCCCGGGACAGGTCATTACCAGCCGTCAACTCATGCCGCGCCAGCTCATCAAGCGCAATCAACCCGTGACGGTCGAAGCGCGCGCGGGAAATCTTGTCATTCGATCTCAGGCGCGCGCGCTCATGAACGGGTGTGAAGGGGATCTGATTACCTGCGTCAACCTGGACTCCAAAGAAGAATTCCAGGGCGTCGTCCGCAAAGACGGCGTGGTCGTGGTCAATTGATGATGAAGCGACGGGAAAAAGAAAACGCTGTCATCGCGCGAAAGAACATCCCCCTTGATCCCCCTTCAAAGGGGGAACTGATCAAGTACGGATTATCGAATGTCGTGCGTGCCGAATCACTATGCGACGTCAAGGAACGTTCTCGACGCACCGCAAGACGTTGCGGCGATTCCCCCTTTGAAGGGGGATCAAGGGGGATGTTCTTTGACTTGAGGTCGGACCAGACCCCGATCCGGCGGCGCAAGAAGGGAGCAAACCAGTGCGTATAGGACTCGTAGCATTGCTCGCGATCACACCTTGCTTCACAGCGATGGGTGATTCGTTGTTCACCCAGGAGGTGGCCCGCGAAGGGACTCTCGTGTCGCTGAAGCAGAAGAAATTCGAGGTGGGGGACATCATCACGGTCCTCGTTCGCGAATCCATCGAAGCACAAACCGACGCAAACACGGACACCAAGAAGGAGTCCGAAGTCCAGTCGGAAGCGAACGAGACGGACAATTCGTTCCTCGTCGCGCCAGAGCCGGACGGGTTCGGCATTACCACCGCGGGTAAATTGCCGAACTGGCAATTTGAAACCGAGAACGAGCAACGCACGACCGGCAAGACCCAGCGAAAGAACCGCCTGATCACGACCATCACCTGCACCGTGACGGAAGTGCATGGCAATGGCAACATCGCGTTGGAAGGCGAAAAGACGGTGACGGTCAACCGGGAAGACTCGAGAATCTTCGTGAAAGGCATCGCACGGGCGCGCGACGTCGCTCCCGACAACTCTATTGATTCAACACGAATCGCGAACGCCGTGGTTGAACTCAAGGGGCGCGGTCCGCTCTGGAACAACCAGCGGCGCGGTTTGATCACGCGGTTCCTGGACTGGTTCTCACCGTATTGATGATGGGGAAGATCATGCAGCGGAACATGACCATTCGAGTTGGGCTTGTCCTGGTAGCGGCGTCGTTTACCGTCGCACATGCGGCCCGCATCAAGGATCTCTGCGAGATTCAAGGCGCCCGGGGCAACCCCCTCAAAGGGATCGGTCTCGTGGTGGGGCTCGCGGGCACCGGCGACTCCAACGCCGACTCCGTCCGCCGGCAACTCCGCATGCTCGACCGCTTCGACATCGAGGTTGAGAAGTTCGTCGATCTCGTTTCCGAAAACACCGCCGTCGTTCTCGTCGATGCGACGTTTCCAGCCTTCGCAAAAGAAGGCACCCGCATTGACGTGCGCGTCAGCTCCATCGGTGATTGCGAAAGCCTCGAAGGCGGAACACTCACCGAGACGTACCTCTACGGTCCCGGTACCGCGGGCCCGGAAAGCACGGTTTACGCGCTTGCCCAAGGCCCCGTGTCCGTGGGTGGTTTCAATGCGGAAGCCGGGGGCGGGGGAGGAGCGGCCGCCGTGCGCAAGAACCACACGACGGCCGGTCGCGTTCCCATGGGCGCCTACATTGAACGGGAGATCCCGTCGACGATTACGGACGGCGAACGCATCGTCCTTCAACTGAAACGCGCGGACTTCCGGACCGCCGAAAACATTCGCATGGCCGTGGACCAGGCCTTTGGACCGTCTTCGGCTTCTGCTTTGAGCGCCAGCACGATCCTCGTGACGATCCCCGAACAGGAGCAGCACCAACTCATCAGCTTCATCGCGAAGGTGGAAGATATCGAGGTGGTGGCTGATCTGGAATCGCGCGTGGTGATCAACGAGCGGACAGGCACCCTGGTGGTCGGCGGCGAAGTCATGATCAAGCCATGCCAGGTCGCCCACGGCAACCTCACCATCGAAGTGGCCATCACGCCGGAGGTCAGCCAGCCGGCGCCGCTCGGCGAAGGCGAAACCGTGACGACCGCCACGACGGACCTGCTCGCGGTGGAGGAGCCCGGTGCGCTTATGCCGGTCAACGGTACCTCGGCCGCTGAAGTGGCGCGCGCGTTGAACCGGCTGAAGGTTACGCCGCGCGACATGATTTCGATTTTCCAGGCCCTGCGGCAGGCGGGCGCCATGGATGCGGACCTGGAGATCATGTAGTGCTCTACGTCAACCCCGTCACGTCCCCGTTCATCCAACGCGCCGGAGCGGCACTGGAACAGGCGTCCCGCGACGCCACGGCGTTTCAAGAAATGGAGCACTTCTTCGCGTACATGCTCCTGCAGGAAATGCAGAAAACCGTGCCGCGCGACGGGCTGTTCGATGGCGGGCTCCAGTCCGACTTCCAGCGCGACATGTTCAATGACATCGTTGCGGGAAAGATCGCGGAGAGCGGCCAACTCGGAATCGCAAAGGTCATGGAAGACCAGTTGCGCATCCAGAACCTGCAGAAATCCTTGCGGAACCAGATCTTTTCAGGTACTCCCGCAACACTGTCCGAGCAGGGTTAAGTGATCCGACGCGGGTGCCGATAAACGAGTAGAACGGAGGGATACCGCGTGGACGCATTGATGGATACGTTGTGCGACTTGCTGGACGACGAGGTGGAGCGGCAGGAGAACGTGCTCGCGGTCTGCACCGCGCAGCGCGACGCCGTATTCGCACGCGATCTTGATGCGCTGTCGGCGCGCACCAGCGCCCTCGAAATCCTCATTCGCGAATCCATCCAGGCGCAATCCAAACGGATCGAAACGCTCAAGCCCATCGTCGACCACTTCGGGTTGCAGCCCGAACAACAGACCATGACGCATCTGATCGATGTCAGCCCCGAACCGTGGAAGTCGCGGTTGCAGGAATTGCAGCAGCGGTTGCGCACGACGGTGGAGCGCATTCGAGTCGCCGTGCGCGCGAATGCCAAGGTGACGCGACAGTCGAAACGGGTCACGGACGATCTCATCCGGGCGTTGCGGCAAGAGCACCAGCATCATCAACAGGGATACAGCGACCGCGGTACCGCTCCTGCGGGCCAGGGCGGCAACCCTGTTTTGATGGACCAACGGGGCTAGCGGCACATGGGGATCTTACGGGTCACACAGGGCATCATCGCCCAGCGCGCGCTCACGAACATCCAGAACCAGAGCCGGCGCATTCTTGACCTTCAGACGCAACTGTCGACCGGGCTCCGCGTGAACTCGCCGTCGGACAATCCCATCGATGCGCGGCGCGCCATCAACACCCGCACCACGATTGCCAAGAACGAACAGTATCTCCGCAATATCTCCGTCGTCAGCCCGCGCCTTGAAGAAACGGTCACGGCTATTCAGACCATGACAGACAATCTCCTGCGCGCGCGCGAACTGACGCTCCAGGGCGCCAACGGCACGAACGATCAAGTCGCGCTCGATGCCATCGCCGAAGAGATCAACCAGATCCTGGAAGCCGCGGTAAACACGGCCAACCATCAGACCGGTAACCTGTACATCTTCGGAGGCACCCGCACGACGACGCAGCCTTTCGACGTGACCCGCGATGTCAATGGCGACATCACCGCCGTGACGTACCAGGGCAACACGGAGCCTATCCTGGTCAGCGTCTCCGATGGTTTGACCGTGCCGACGAACGAGGTCGGTTCGACGGTCTTCCAGGGCAGCCAGGACATCTTTCAGACCCTCATCGACATCCGCGACAACCTTCTCGCCGGGGACCAGGGCAGTCTGCAGAACGCCCGCTTAACCGAGTTGGAAACCGCGCGGCAACAGTTGAGCCAGGCCCAGTCCCGCGTCGGCGCGGTCCAGAACCGTCTCGACCGTACTGAAACTGAGATCGAAGACTTCCAGGTCCAGTTGGAAGAGTTGCTGTCCGACTCCATCGACGCCGACTTCGCCGAGGTCATCATCAACCTCAACAGCCAGAGCAACGCCTTCCAAGCTGCCCTCAGCGCCGGTGCCCGCGTCATCCAGCCAAGCCTCCTCGATTTCCTTGGGTAAGACTCGTATTTCAGAAGAAGGTTTTGGGGGTATTCAGAGGATTACCGCATTTCGGAGCAGGCTGGAAGCCTGCACCACAAAACTTCCTGAACTATGCTTTGTTTGGCCAGGATTCGTGCCACGGCCTTCCAGGCCGTGATTCGAGGTGCCATGGGCTTCCATCCCATGATTCTCATGCGCGATACGCGCATGCGGACGCGTCGCGTCAATCGTCTATGATCTATTGCTTTTCAGCCGCCTTCTCCGACTGATAAGTCTCGTAACATTCCTTTTTCTCACTCTTTGTCGTCGCATGGAAATGACATGTCTGAAAGCGCGAGAGCGGATCCTGGAGCAAGTGCGCCGTCGCAGGTCTGTGAGATTTGTCTAGCGGAATACGGCTTATAGGTGTGATTCTGGACATGGTCAAACTTCCCTACTGCTTCTCGGCTTTTTCTGACTGATAGGTCTCGTAGCATTCCTTCTTCCCGCTGACCGTGGATTGATGCGAGTGACACTCCTTGAAATGAGTGACTGCATTCCCTAGCCAAACGGCCTTTGCAGGCCTCGGATAGGTCGCTAACGAGATATGATTTACTCGATTGAATCTTGGCATTTTAGTCACTCCCACTTTCCCCTGTGATAACAGGGCCAGAGATCCTCCGCCCGCGGCAGCGCATGCCAAACCATCCCTGGAGACGTGCCGTGGCCTTTTGAGCCTACGATCTCCCCCTTTTGTCGGTTTGGTCATTTGGGCCACAATCCTACTGCACACGAAGTCCCGCTCCAAGTGACAGGGGAACACTAACACGGCATTACAATTCTTGTCAACATCTGTGTTATTCATGGCAGTCA
>CAZWDH010000333.1:0-6984 GCA_964632865.1 uncultured Nitrospiraceae bacterium | reverse complement strand
GAATCAAAGTCGAAGTTCAATCTTGCCCGGCGCGCGGAGTGACGCCGAATCAACGTGGCGGGAATGGTGGAAAGGGAGGGCCTGTCCCGAAGGAAGGGCCGCACAGACGCGAGAATCTGCCCAGGCGAATGCTGCCCCCGCGCCGGGTACTCGGACGCCCCGGCCGCTCGCGCCCAGTTGGGTGGTCTCCAGACTGAACAGTTCGGAGGCGGCCAGCATCAGCGGCGACTCGCCGGAACGTGACGTGAAATCTATCCGGGCAATGGCCGACGGCGTTTGCAGGCACCAAACCAGAATCCCGGCCACCGCGAACGCGATTACCAGGTTCAGAAGTATGGGACGGCCGGAACGAATTGCGTGCAGATCCATGGCGGAATTATACCTCGCTTCTCAGCACATTGCGTAGTCCCAAATACGAGCACCCCGTCCGGTCGATTCCGCGCCTTCATCCGGCGAAGCGTGCGTTGCGGGGCGCGCCGCGATATAATCCGGGGGTGAGCAGGCCGGGCGGTCGCGGCGTCCTCCGGGGCGTCGAGGAAAGTCCGAACTCCACAGGGCAGGGCGCTTGGTAACGCCAAGGCGGGGTGACCCGACGGAAAGTGGCACAGAAACGACACCGCCTACGTCCGTCCTTCGGGGCGGGCCGGCAAGGGTGAAAAGGTGCGGTAAGAGCGCACCAGCGGTCTGGCGACAGGCCGGCTGGCTAAACCCCGCCCGGAGCAATTCCAAATAGGGGAGCTATGGAGTGGCCCGCTCTGCTCCCGGGTAGGAAGCTTGAGGTGCGCGGCGACGCGTGTCCCAGACGAATGACCGCCTCGGGGCCTTCGGGCCCTAGACAGAATTCGGCTTACAGGCCCGCTCACAAAAGACTACGCCGCGGTGAGGGTTGACCAACCTTCACCGCGGCGCCATTGTTTCTGGAGTGCCGTCTTCGACTTATTTGCCGAGACTCTGACCGTCCTGGAACACGCGGAACCCGACGGTTGGCAGGGTCGAGTTCTCATCGAGCCCCGTCCGGCGGGCCGAGCGGACATCATTGGCGACATCGGCATACGAGCCGCTACGGATAAGCCGCTGTATCCCCACGCCGCCGCGGACTACCGTCTTATCCTCGTCGACGTACGGGTACGGTTGCTCGTAAACCCATTCCCACACGTTGCCGCTCATATCATAGGCCCCAACGGGACTTTGGCTGTTGGTGGTGCCATTGCTTCCGTCGTAGTAACCAACGGGGGTCGTCAAGGGTTCATTCGCGAGCCCGAGCGGATTGGTGTTGTTGTAATTCACGCGATTCGTGTTGATATCGGTAAGAAGCAGACTCGACACGAAACCCCAAATGTGATGGACCCCGGTTTGACCGGAGCTATCCCAGGCTGCCGCATGCTCCCATTCGCGCTCGAAGCCAAGCCGGTACCCGTCGTCAGCACCACTGAAGTCAAGAACCCAACTGCTCAGGTCATAGACCGGGTCGAGAGATTCGATCTCGCTCAGCCAGTTGCAGAAGGCCAGGGCGCCGTACCAACTCACCTCCACGACTGGATGCTCCGCCATGGACTGGTTGTTCCGCCGGGCGACAAAGAAGATATCGTGCACGGCGTCGTATTCGATGTCGCAGAATTCCGTCTCCAGCCCGATATCCTCGATCTGGAGCAACACTTCACCGTTGAGTTCCGGATTATCGCCGGGGAACACCTTGGCCGGCTGCTGGTTTAGATAGCCCTGCTCGTTCGCATAGTTGAGAACGAACGCGTAGAGGCAATTGGTCACTTCATAAGTGTCGACAAAGTAGCCCTCAACAAAGTCGCTGAAGGGCGGAAGCTCATTGTTTTCCGGATTCATCGCGTCGATCTCGGTCTGGCTTGGCCCCTGATCGAAGCTCTCGAAGCCCGCGCCAAGCATGTTCGTTTCTGGGTCCATGGCGGTGATGGTCACCGTATCAAATCCACCGAGATTCTCGCTGTCGCGGACGTCCAGCCAAATGACGTATTCGCCTGCCGTATCCGGCACAAAGCGGGGCCGTTCCGCGCTGGTGCTTGACAGCCACGTGGTATCCACGTTGCTGCCCATCGGGGCGGAGAAGATCAGCCAATCATACGTTACCGTGCCATCCTCTGGATCGAAAGATCCCGAGCCGTCCAAACGAACTTCTTCAAAGGTACACACGTTTTGGTCGGGACCTGCGTCCGCGGTCGGGTTTTCGTTAAAGGCAACCGAGATCGTTACGGTGTCCGGCTGGCTCGCGACCTTGAGTTCTTCTGGCTGACCGTCATCGACGATCAATTGCAGCACGTAGTCGCCCGTATCTTCTGCGAAGAAGGTGGGCATTTCCGCCGTGGAATCCGAAAGTGCAGGCGCAGGGGGCGCCAACTTCGGTGGTTGCTGTTGACCCGAGCCCGGCCATTCCAGAAACATCCATTCATAGGTAATCGGATCGTTGTCCGGATCGAAAGACCCGCTTCCGTCGAGCTGCACCTGGACGCCGAATCCCTGTTCACCCTTCGCGCGCTTGTCCGGAAGGATAGTCAGGTTCTGGTCAGGACCCGCGTCCGCCACGGGAGGCCGGTTCCCGCCTTCCACACAGATAAACGACTTGCGGGTGACGGTGCCCGTCATGCCGTTGGAAAGCACGACGGTCAAGGTTACATCGTAGCATCCTTCTTCCGTGTACGTGTGGCTCGTGTTCTGGCCGTTGCCGGTCGTCCCGTCGCCAAAGTTCCATATCCAACTGATAACGGTCACTGGTTCGGGCTCTTCCTCGGGCGGCGCGGGCGGCGGATCGTCGTCGTCCCCCGGTTCTCCCCGAAACTTCGCGAGGACCAGCGGCGGGGAGACCGAAACATCGCCCTGGAACTGGGCGAATACCGGCGCCTGACCGGATTGAGGACCCCCGGTAAAGCTCGGGTGGACCAAGGGACTCCCAGGGCACTTCAACCCCATGAGCACAAAAGACGCCAGGATCAAATAACATGCCGATGTAATTGGCCGAAGCTTACGCGTGTTCATATTCACTCCCGCGGTTGTGCCGGTGGGATACCGTGCACAGGTCAGGCCACCCTTGCATTGTGGCCACTACACGAAAGGCCCAGGACGAAAGATTGTATATGCGTGCGCGCCAGCCTTGCATAACCCCTACTCAGATACTGACGCCACATGTTCTACGATGCCTTCTCAAGCACACTGCTGTCAAGCGGTAATGCGGGCCGCCGTAATTGTGCGCCCCTTGTCAGTTACCGCCTCACGCTTTCAAGTCCTGGAAAACCAGAATTGCCCGGCCCGGCCCCAAACCCCGAAAAGCAGAACGCGCGCCGCGGTCCCAATCGGGACCGCGGCGCGCGGGTCGCACTTACGCTACGTTATCGTCTCTCGCCTCTTATTCACCGCATGAGTTGTCTTCCCAGACGAAACGGAATCCGACGGTTGGCTCGGTGGCATACGGGGGCAGACTGTCCCTGCGTGCGGTCCGCACATCAAAAGCGATGTCCTGCCACGATCCACCGCGAATAATGCGCTCATCCGGAGTCTCGCCCTTCGTTTCGTTGTTCGGATAGAGGTAGGGTTCCGTGTTGGTCCATTCCGCCACATTGCCGCTCATGTCGTATAAGTTCGACGGGCTCTTGCTGCTCGTCGTTCCGTTGGCGCCGTTGTAATACTGGATCGGCGTCGTCAGCGGCGGAGCCGTCAGCCCCAACGGGTTCGAGCTTTGGTAATTGGCCCGCGTGGTACTGATATCCGTGAGTTGGAGACTCGAAACAAACCCCCAGATGTGGTGTTGCCCGGTTCCCACGCCGGTGGTTTCCCAGGCCGCCGCATACTCCCACTCGTTTTCGTCAGGCAACCGGCACCCGCCCGAGCCGGAACTGGCGCTCCAGGTTCCCAGGTTGTACATATAGTCGACCCGGAAGAAATCGCTCATCCAGTTGCAGAAGGCCAGCGCGCCGAACCAGCTCACTTCCACAACGGGATGTTGCGCCATGGATTGGCCGTCGCGGCGGGCAACAAAGAAGATACCGTGAACGTCGTCCCATTCGATGTCACAATACTCGGGCTCGTCCACGATATCCTCGATTTGCAGAAGAATCTCCCCGTTAAGCGTAACATTACCGCCAGCGAACGCCTTCACCGGCGGATCGAGATACCCCTCTTCGTTCGCATAATTCAACATGTACGCGTACAGGCAGTTGGTGACCTCAAACTCACTCATTTGGATTGGGATATCCAACCCGTTCGTAAATGGCGGCAGCTCAGTGAATGGTGCAACGTCATTATCGATTTCCACTTGGCTGGGCCCCTGGGTAAACAAGTACAAGAAATCCACGCAGCGCGAGAACCCTCTGGGATCCGCCGCGGTGACCGACACGATATCTCCAGCCGATTCCACTCCATCATTCACGACAAGCAGCAGTTGGAACTCGCCGGGTGCGTCGGGCACAAACCGCGGTTTGACAGCGGCCGGGTTCGAGAGCCAGCCGTCATCCACATTGCTGCCAGCCGGAACCTGGAGGAAGCTCCAGGAGTAGGTAAGGTCCGCCCCTTCCGGATCATAAGATTCAGAACCATCCAACTGAGTCTCGTCGTATCGGCAGACGTTCTGGTCGTCGCCCGCATCCGCCACGGGGCCACTGTTGACGACACCCGTAATGGTAACCGTATCCGGTTCACTCAAGACTTTCGCATCGTCCGGCTGACCATCGTCAACGACCAGCTGCAACACGTAGTCCCCCGGGAATTCCGCAACGAATGTGGGCTTCTCCGCGTTCGGGTCGGACAACACGGGTTCCGGATAGGCCGGCTTTCCCAGTCCATTCAGCCCTTCCGGCCATTCAAGGAATGTCCACGAATAGGTGAGAGGATCGCCGTCGGGGTCGTAGGACTCACTCCCATCGAGTTGCACCAAGGTCCCCGTCTGCCCATTTACGCGGCTTTGTTCCTTGTTAAAAATAACGGCCACTGGAACTTCCTGGTCAGGCCCCGCGTCCGCCACGGGCCGCTGGTTGCCCACTTCAACGCAGATGAAATCCTCACGGGTGATCGTCCCCGACATTCCATTGGAGAGAATGACTGTGAGCGTCACATCGTGACACCCTTCATCCGTGTAAACATGGCTTACATTCTGTCCGGTTCCTGAGGCGCCATCGCCAAAACTCCAAAGCCAGCTCACCACGGTCACGGGTTCTGGCTCTGGGTCCGGGGCTGGCGGCGGCTGCACGTCATCCCCGGGTTCGCCGCGGAACTTGGCGAGCACAAGCGGAGGCAGAACATCCACATCGCCCTGGAATTGAGCATACAGCGGCGCGCGGCCTGACTGCGGCCCGCCGGTGAAGGATGGCTTGACGAGCGGATTCCCTGGGCATTTCCACCCAACCAGCGCCAAAGCCAATACAGATAGATAGAAAACTGTTGTGGTACGCCGTACTGCGCGCAAATTCATTTTCCCCCTCCGTTTCGCTCCCGGTGTCCCCCGGATTTGCGTTTCACGCCCCCGTGGCGCCAACTCCGAATGTACAGAAGTGACGACGGTAAAGATGTGGCCGAGTGCGTGACGTTCGAGCCCCGGATTCCCCATGGAACCCGTAGCCCTTTCCCCATATGCCCCGGTAATACGATGCACCTGCGGGGCACGATAAGTCAATAGTTTGTTTATGCATAGGCCGCCTCCATCTTGACGTCCCCGACCCTTTGGAGTATCATGCCCCCGATAGTTCGGGCGAAGTACATGCGTACTCAGGGGACGTGGAACGCGGCATACCGCAGCGAACAGTCCTCACGAACCTGTCACTAGCGGCGAAGGAGTCTAGACCATGAAACTCTGGCGATTGATGTGTCTCATGATTGCGGCCGGTGCGGTTGTAATCCCCTGCAGTTTCGCGGAGCTGCAGAACGTTCAAGTCGGGGGCGAACTTCAGATTCGCGCCATTTATTGGCGTAACGCGTTTAACCAGGAACAGGCAGCCGCGTTTGTCCAACCGGAAATCCGGTGGCCGGCCTTCTTCTTGCCCAAACGCGCCATCGGCGACTTCCTGGGCGGCCAGAACGTGACCAGCTATTGGGACTGGGATTCCCGGGATTCGGATTTCAGCGTCGTCGAGCAGCGCACCCGCCTGAACGTGGACGCGGATTTCACCAACGAGGTCAGCGCCTTCATCGAACTGGAAAGCTATGACGTCTGGGGCGAGGATTTCCGGTCCGACTACGTCACGGGATTGGATAATCGCGCCGTCACCAATGACGACGTAGAAATCTACCAGGCCTACATCGAGGCGAACGAAATGTTCGGCTATCCACTTCGGCTTCGGATTGGCCGCCAGGAGATGGTGCTCGGCAGCGGCTGGCTTGTCGGCAACAACCAGGGCCACGTCGAGTTCCCGGGACTCTCCTTTGACGGAGCGCGCCTGACCTACGCGACGGACCTGTTCAGCGTGGACGCGTTCTACTCCACCCTCTTCGAGAGCGGCGCCTTCGAGCAGGACGGGGACATCAGCTTCGCCGGCGTGTACGCGAGCTACCTCGGCCTCGAGGACATCACGATTGATGCATACTGGCTCTGGTTGCGCGATGGGCGCTCTCTCAACGACACAAATTTCATCGCTCCCATCGAGTGGCTGGAAGACATCTTCCAGCTTGACGATTATGACGCGACCAGCCTGCACACCGTCGGCTTGCGCGCCGCGGGAACCATCGCCGCCTTCGATTTCGAGGCGGAAGCGGCCTACCAGTTCGGCGATGCCGATCAGGTGGGTTTCCTCTTCAAACCCTTCATCTACGGCGATGATGGCGCGGATTACGATGCATGGGCAGGAACGGCCGAGGTTGGCTATACGCTCGACATCATGTGGCAGCCGCGTCTCTACCTTGGCGGTGCCTATTTCGAGGGCGAAGACAATCGCGACCTCACCTTCATCGAGTGGCTGAACCCCTTCCATCGTCCCAAGTCGAGCGTGAGCTTCAACCGCCTCTTCTCGGACAAGACTTACAGCCACTTCATCG
>CAZWDH010000332.1:0-6986 GCA_964632865.1 uncultured Nitrospiraceae bacterium | reverse complement strand
CAGGTTCACGGAAAGGGATTGCGCCATTCGCGTGCTCCTGTTTTGCCCTTTCAGGGCGGCCGATGAGGGGTCCATCGCGTTCCCAGGGCGTTGCCCTGGGCTGTCCTGTTTCACCCCTTCGGGGTGGAAGATTCGCTTGCCTGGTTGCGGGGTTTTTTTCGGTATTCATTCTGGCAAATACAGGATGACCTCCGCACAAACCCCACCCGTGTGGCACAGGTGCCCTCACCTGTGTTCTTCCACGCGTTCGGCATGAACGCACCTGGTGCGCTTTCGATTACGCAATGGGCTTCACCGATTCCACTGCGAATCGGTTCCATCGAGAGGACTAAGTTCTATATCGCCTACCTCCCTTCCAGCGCCCGCAAACCCCGGCGCGCTGGTTCGTAGCCCGGCTGGATTTCCAGTGCCCGCTGGAAATGCTTGCGAGCTTCGTCGAGCTTGCCTTGGCCCAGGAGGGCGGCGGCGAGGTTGGTGTGGAGGACGGCGTCGTCAGGTGACTCGTCGAGGAGAGGACGCAAACGCGATTCGGCTTCGGCGTAGTTGCCGACGGCGACGAGGATACCTGCGTAGTTCTCGACGGCTTCCCGATTGGCGGGGTCTGTTTCGACGGCTTTCGCGATGGCCTGTTCGGCCTCGGGGTAGCGGCCGAGGTTCATGAGGGTGACGCCGAGATTGTTGTACGCCCTGCTATAGCCGGGGTCGAGTTCGACGGCGCGGCGAAACGCGGCGATGGCGGCGGCGTGGTCCCCTTCGCGCTGGCGGATGATGCCGAGGTGGTAGTGGTTCTCCGCGAAGCCGGGGTCGAGTTCGATGGCGCGCAGGAGATGCGCCAGGGCCTCCGCATCGCGCTCTTCATCGATTAAGACGATTGCCAGCGCCCGCTCTGCCACTTCGTTGTTCTCAGTCACGGCGAGGGCGCGCCGGAACAGGGTCTCCGAGTCCCTCCAATATCCCGCCTGAACCCAGGTGCAGCAAGCCAGGGCGACGGTTACCGCAACGCCCGCCGCGCGCGGAACCCACTGGGGCGCAGCAATCTTCGACGCCAGTTCCGCGACGCCCCAAGCGACCATGATGGCGATCCCCACCATGGGGAGGTACATGTACCGGTCGGCCATACCCTGAGTGCCCGCCTGAATAATGCCAATCACCGGGACCAGCATGCCGAGGTACCAGAACCACCCCACGGGCAGATAGGCCGCGCGCTTGCGCAGCACGAGAACGCCGGCCGTGACTGCGAGCAGCAGCGCCCCTGCGAGTCCTACGGCGAGCCAAGTCAACGACTCCCGCGGATGGGGGTAGTACGCCGCCAAGTGGACCGGCCAGAAGGTCTTGCCCGCGTAGACCACATAGGAATAGATGGCATTCCTGATCCGAAGGTCGAGCGAAAGCGCTTCGAGCGAACTCATGGCGCTAACGTCCCGCTGCATCAAGAGCGTTACCAGGGCAAAGGCGAAGGCCAGTCCAAAATGGGGCAGTTTTTCGAGGATCAAACGGGCGCTCGTACGAACGAAAGGTTCCGCACACCGTTTCAGAGGCCAATAGTCCAGAAGCAACAACGCGCAAGGAACGGTGACCAGCATGGGTTTAGCCATCAGTCCGAGGGCCAGCCACACGAGACTGAGGGCATATTGTCCGCGCGAGCCCGTCCCGGCGTAGCGCGCGTACGCGAGGATCGTCAGCACAGCGAAAAACGCGCTCAGGACATCCTTGCGCTCCGACACCCAGGCGACCGATTCGACGTGAAGCGGATGCAACGCGAATACCGTTGCCACAAAAAGGCTTGGGCCTACATCGCCCGTCATGCGTAAGAGCGCCAGGAAGAGCAGCACCGAGGCGACCCCATGAAGCATGACGCTCGTCAGATGGTGCCCCCACGCCGCGTCCCCAAATACCTCGTAATCCAGCATATGGGACAGCCAAGTCAGGGGCTGCCAACTGCCGGACTCACCGTTCGTGAAGGCCCACACGACGGACTCCGCAGTCAGCCCTTGTTGGACATGATCGTTCTCCGTGACGTACAGTCCGTCATCATAGGTGACGAAATCCGCTCGAAGCGCCGGAAGATACGCCACCGCGGTAGTTATGAAGAGCGCGACGGAGAGCATGACGCAGCGTCTTGTTGTGCGTGCATCGTGGTGGTTCGCGCCGGGTGGACGGTTCATCAAATCCCCTCGAAATGTCGCGCATATCTCGTTTTGCGCACGACCAGACTTTACTGGAAAGCGGGTTAAGCCGCAATCGTTTTTCCGCAGCGTCCATAGAATGTACTGGACAGTTGCAAAGAAAAGTGCTAAAGTGGGGCGAAGGCTGGTATATTGCCAGTTAATTATGTGAGGCGGGCCGGAGTGAACGCGTGGCACGGATAGCCAGGATGATTCCGCTGGGAAACGGTCATGGCTACCCGCGGTATGTCGTACCTGCTTACGGGACCATGTTTTACGACGAATCCGCGTCCGCCGGAACGGCCGAAATGAAGGACTGTCAGAACCGGAATTATCACGATGTGTCAGACCGCGCACACCCGAAGCGGTATGCGGGAGCGCTTCCCCGATTGCATTGCCCCCCTGAAGTGACCGTGGGGTAGTAGGAAACCTACAGGAGACCGCGGGTAACCATGGCAACGTCAGCGAAGAAAGCGAAGAAAACGCCCAAGAAGGCGGCCAAGGCCAAACCGAAGCCCAAGGCGGCCGCTAAGAAGGCGGTGAAGAAGCCGGCCAAGAGAGCCGTCAGTGCCAAGAAAGCCCCGGCGAAGAAAACGGCCAAGGCAAAACCAAAAAGCAAACCCAAGTCGAAGCCTAAGGCAACGGCGAAGCCCAAACCCAAGGCTAAGGCAGCAAAGACGTTGAAAAAGAAGCCCGCGTCACCCAAAGCTCCGGCGAAGAAGTCCAAAACCAAATCGGCGCCCGCGCGAACGGCAGCGCGGCCCGCTCCAGCGAAACCCGCCGGGAAACCTGTCGTAAAGGCTACCTCGAAGCCAGCGGCTAAGCCGGCGCAAAAGCCCTCCGCCAGGAAGTCTGCGAGCCGTAAGCCCGTCCTATCACGGGAGTTCCTGCTGGAAGTCGCCACGACCATCCGCAAAGCCGTTGCCCCGCTGGTTCGCGCGGCGAAGGGACGCGAGATCATCGGGAGCGCCACCAGCGGGGACGCCACGTTCCAGCTCGACAAGGTTGCCGAACGCGCGTTGTTGAACTTCCTGCGGGACGCGAAGAAGCCGGTGGCGTTTTACTCGGAAGACGCTGGATACACGACCTTTACGAGCGCACAACCCGAGCATTTGCTGATCGTCGATCCGGTGGACGGATCCCGCGCGGCCAAGAGCGGATTCGAGTCCTGCGTGGTTTCCGTGGCGAGCACGCGGGTCATCGAACGTCCCCGCATGTCGGACGTAGACAACGGGATCGTGATGGAAATCACCGGCCCGCGCACCTTCTACGCGCAACGGGGAAAGGGCGCGCGCATCTACGTGAGCGACGCCATCAAGAAGGCGAAGCTGTCCCGCAACGCGAACCTCGAACAGGTTTCGTGGTCCATGACGGTGCCCGCACGTCCGGCAGAGCTGATCTTTCCGACCGCGGCAAAGCTCATTGATTTATCCAGTCTGAAGGGCGGCTTCTTCGCCTGCAACAGCACCTCCTACAGCTTGACCCGCTTGTTGACCAATCAGCTCGACGCCTGCGTGGATTTTGCAAACCGTTTTCTTCGGGATATTCCGGAGGCGGTTGAGGATCAGTTCATCAATGCGGGCCGCGGCATCGTGCTTGGTATAGCGCCCTACGACATCGCCGCTTCCTACCTGATCGCCATCGAGGCCGGATGCTATGTAACCGATGCCTATGGCGAAAGTCTCGACGACGTGTTGCTGCTGGACAGCAGCATGACTAACCATCGCTCCTTGATCGCCGCCGCGAACAAAGAACTGCACGAGAAGCTGATGAGCTTCTTCGATATCCGCATTCAGCAGTTCGAGCAATTGTTGACGAGGCGCTCGAAACTCGCCGGACAATAGGGCCTAAAGCAGTCCTAACAGCTTCCGCAGCCCAATCGCGGTGTAGCTCAGCAAGATTATTTCGTCAAAAGACGAAATAATGTAATCCAATATTTTCCAGCTATTTACCCTTCTATTTCCTCTCACCTCTTCCAGTCTCGGCCTTGACAATCGGACGCTGTTGAGCTATATTTCGTCGTGTGGCGAAATATAGGAGCGCAGCATGAGACGATTTATCGAACTGGCACGTGCTCTCTCCGACGAGAACCGGGTCCGCGCCCTGATCGCATTGAAGAACCGCGAACTTTGTGTCTGCCAGATCATGGCCATGCTCGCCCTGGCACCATCGACGGTGTCCAAGCACATGTCGATCTTGAAGCAAGCGGGGCTCGTGGACTCCGACAAACGCGGACGCTGGGTCTATTACCGCTTGCCGGAGCGGGGACTGGATGAACGGGTGGACCAGGCATTGGAATGGGCATTTGCGTCGACGGCGGGCGAGCCTACGCCGGAAGCCGACGCGGACCGCTTATGCGCCATTCTTTGCATGCGACCCGAGGATCTGTACCCAGGGATTACTATTGAGGAAGCCTTAGCAGATACGAAGCCCTGCTGCGGCCCGGGCGCGTGAATTAGCCTGGGATTGTTCTGGAATAGACAAAGGAACCGGCGACGATGCCGGGAAAACCACGGAGATTGTGAACCATGACAACCACAACGACATCCGATCAGGAGCGCGTACGGGCGACCGTGCGCGAAGGTTATGGGAAGATCGCTGAGGAGGGCGGCTCCTGCTGCCAGGCGGCCTCCTGCTGCGGCAGTGGGGGCGGCGACACTTTGGCTGCGCAGTTCGGCTACGACGAAGCGGAGCTGGCGACTCTGCCCGAAGGGGCGAACATGGGCCTGTCCTGCGGCAATCCGACCGCCGTGGCATCGCTGCGACCGGGCGAAGTCGTACTGGACCTAGGCAGTGGCGGCGGGTTCGACGTATTCATTGCCGGGAAGAAGGTCGGTGCCGAGGGCCGGGTAATCGGCGTGGACATGACGGCGGAGATGCTGTCCAAGGCCCGCGCGAATACCGCGACCTACGAGGAACGCAGCGGCCTGAAAAACGTCGAGTTCCGGCTCGGCGAGATCGAGCATCTGCCCGTCGCGGACAACAGCGTGGATGTGGTGATTTCCAATTGCGTGATCAATCTGTCGCCGGACAAACCCCAGGTGTGGCGCGAGATCGCCCGCGTGCTCAGACCCGGCGGCCGCGTCGCGGTCTCGGACATCGCCCTGTTGAAGCCGCTACCGGAAGCGGTGCGCGAAATGGTCGAATCGCTGATTGGCTGCGTGGCGGGCGCCGTGCTGACAGAGGAGACGGAACGTTTCGTCACCGGCGCGGGACTGACCGACATCAACCTGGAGCCAAATCCGGGCTACGTTCAATCCATGACCGAAATGAACGATCCCCTCTACAAGGAGATCCTCGCGCACCTGCCCGAAGGCGCCCAGGCTGCCGACTACATTACCAGCCTCGCCGTTTCCGCGCGCAAACCTGCCGCCACCCGCTGCTGCGCATAAGCCTGAGCTAAGATGAGTTGTGGGGACCGCTTCCACGGAGCGGTCCCCCTCTGATCTCCCTGTTGGGACGCCGTGGACAGCGTGCCCGGAGTTTTTTTCCCTGCATCCCCTTGACGGAAGTTCTGTTTCGTGAGAGAATGTGAATATATATTCACATAAGGCAAATCACAATGGCCCGAAAACTGCAGACCGAGATACGTAAGGAACAAATCGCGGAGGCCGCTCTTGGTGTGGTCCATGCCCATGGATTGCGTGGCCTACGGATGGAACGGGTCGCGCAGCGGGTCGGCATCGTGCCGTCCGCGTTGTATCGTCATTTCTCCGGAAAGCAGGCCGTCATCGACGCCATGCTCGATCTGATTCGCGGCAAACTGGAAGGGATCGTCGCGGCCGCATCCGAGGAACCGCTGCCGCCGTTGGAGCGGCTACGGCATCTCTTACGGCAACACCTCGCCCTGGTTCAGCATTTCCAGGCCATTCCCCGACTCTTGTTTTCCGACGAAGTCTGCGTGGGGAATCCCGCGCGAAAAGCGCGCATCTACGAGACCATCTCCCGCTACTTGGAAGCGGTGGCCGTCCTCGTCCGCCAGGGACAAGCCGACGGTTCGGTCCGCGAGGATGTGGATGCCGACACGGTGGCGGTGATGTACCTGGGCCTGTTTCAACCGGCCGCGATTCTCATGTTCATGAGCGACGGGGGGTTCGATGCCGCGCGGCACATTGACCGCGCCTGGGGCGCGTTCTACGACGGAATCGCGCCACCGCCAACAAAAGTGATGAATCATTCACATAAGCACACGCGCACAGGAGCGAAACGGCCATGAAAAAGCGCATTGCCATAATCATCCTGGTTGTTGCAGCCATCGGAGTGGGGGTCTACTACTTCGCCTTCGTGAAGAACGGGGAAGAGGGCGTGGTGACCGTTTCCGGCAACATCGAACTCACCGATGCCCAATTGAGCTTCAAGATCCCCGGCCGCCTGGAAGAACGTCTTGTCGACGAGGGGGAGAGCGTCGAGAAGGGGGCCATCGTGGCCCGCCTCGACCCGAAGGACCAGCAGCTCATGGTTGGGCAGGCCGAAGCGAACCTTGCGTACGCGAAATCCGTGCTGGCGGAACTCGAAGCAGGCTCGCGCGAACAGGAGATTCGTCAGGCAAAGGCCGGCGTCGAACAGGCCAAGGCCATGCTCGACGAACTGGAGCGCGGGTCGCGTCCCCAGGAAGTGGCGACCGCTGAGGACAAGGTGGAACAGGCCAAAGCAGAAGCGGAACGGCTCGCGACCGATCGCCGACGTCTCGAGCAGTTGTACGCGCAAGGCGCGGTCAGCCAGCAACAATACGACGCGGTACGCACTGCAGCGACTGTGGCCTCGGAACAATACGAATCCGCCCGGGAGACTCTGGATCTCGTCGTCGAAGGGCCGCGCCAA
>CAZWDH010000331.1:0-7009 GCA_964632865.1 uncultured Nitrospiraceae bacterium | reverse complement strand
CGTCGTCCCCGGCGCTGACCGGGATCAGGTCCATGGCGCAGATGGGGCACAGTCCGAACTCGGGCAGGCGAATTTGCGGGTGCATGGAGCAGGTCCAAACCTGCGCCTCGTTCGACCCCGGGGCAACCTCCTCGGAGACTGCGGGCGATGCGGGTGCCGAAGGAGATGTAAAGCACCCGCGTACAGCGAAGCCAAGCCCGGCCGAGATTGCGGCAATCAGGCACGCGGCTACCAGGGTGTTCTTATGTGCGCGCTCTGGTCGCGCATTCTCATGCGGTGCGGATCGATCCGTACTCATTGGCGTCAGCTCCACGTCCTGGGCTCGCTTACCCATGGACAATCGATTGCGATTCGCTCCGGCACGCCGGCATGGCGCGTCAGAACGGGACTACTCGAAATTGCGTGGATGCTGAATCAGCAAAGAAAGGTGCAGTTGGACAGGTAAGGAGCAGTTCGTGCTTGCAGGTCGTGCCCGGGTGCGAAAAGAGTCGCCTGCGTTTCCGCGTGTTGATCCACTGCGGCATAGGAGACTTCGTAACGCACGAGATGCTTGGAGAACGCGTGGGAGTCGGTACTGATGGCAGCACTCACACGGGTGGGGGGAGTGGTGTCACACGAACAGGTGGATACCGAGGAATGGGAGCGGACGTCTCGCGCGGTCGACTTCGATGGCACCGTGCTTGAATCCCCGGCCTCGGTGCAGCATTCGGTAGCGTGGATCGGGGAAGAGACCTCTACCGAGGTTTCTTCAGCCGTGGCATCGCAACAAGCACAGGGACAGAGATGCGCCATCCCCGTAACGAGGAGGAAGGCGAATAAGGTGCCTGCTGTTATTAGTCGCTTGACCACCATGATCCAGTCCGGTAACTCCATTCGACAGGCGCACTATACCATAGATTCCTTGGATCGGTAAAACGCGGTCAACCCAAGTATCTATTCCAACGCGGTTAACCGAGCATATGGAGACTATGGGACTTGACGAGGCAGGTTACCTTGGCGCCTTGCCGGATTCCCAACTCTTCGATAGCCCCCGGCGTAACCTCCGACCAGATGATCTGGCCCACATCGACCGCCACAAACACTGCGGAGCCCTGGGAGATGATTTGGCGAACCGTCCCCGTTAAGTGATTACGAGCACTGATATTGGCAACATCCGTGGGACTGAGCAGAACGGTCTCCGGAAGGAAGTGGACGTACACGGTCTCTGCGCCCGGCGGCGGTGTTCCCGGCAGATGAATGCGTTGGTCGCCAACCGTGGCCGTCCAGTGCCCATCGACTTCGTGCAGTGCGTCGAGACGCAAAAGATTGACGGGTCCCGAAGCATCCTTGAGCCGGAGCGCGCCGGGTGAGGCCAGGGCATCCTCGGGCGTGCCCTCCGCGATCACGCGGCCGTTCTCGATGGCGACAACGCGCTGTGCAAACCGGCGGACCTCCGTCTGGCTGTGGCTTACGAATAGCGCCGGGACCTTCCACTCGTGAACGATGCGTTCCAGATAATCGAGGATACGGATTTTCAACGCCTCGTCAATCGCCGCCAAAGGCTCATCCATCAGCAACACGCGCGGACGGCTCAGGAGTGCCCGTCCCAGCGCCACGCGTTGGCGTTCGCCCCCGGAGATCGAATCGGGGTAACGGGACAAGATGGGCTCCAGTTCCAGCACGGATACGGCCCGCTCGAAATCGGCGATCGCGGAATGACTCGGCCGCCAGAGACGACCGTAGTTCAGATTCTCCCGCACGGTCCGATGGGGGAACAGCAGGTGATCCTGAAATACCATGCCGATGCGCCGGCGATGAATAGGCGTACGCAGACCGCTGGACGTATCGAACATAGTCTCGCCGTCGAGGCGTATGGTTCCCGAGTCCGGTTCGCGCAGCCCCGCGATCATTTCCAGAATGGAGGTCTTGCCGCTGCCGGACGGTCCAAACAAGGCAACCACCGGCTCGCTCGCGGTGAAGGACAAGTCCAGGGAAAAACCGCTGGGATACTCGTGCCTGCAGGAAAACTCAAGCATGGGATTGCTTTCGTTGCCGCCGCTCCACCCAACGGCTCACGACAATCGCCGCGGCAGCGATCGCCACCGACAGCGCAACCAGACGCCAACTCTCCGCGAAGCCGTCCGGCTGTTCCGTCAGGGAGTACACCGCCAGCGGAAGCGTCTGCGTCTTGCCCGGAATGTTTCCCGCGATCATGATCGTCGCGCCGAATTCGCCAACGCCCCGCGCGAAGGCGAGCACCGCGCCGGCAATCACACCGCGCTTCGCCAGCGGGAGCGACACGGTCAGAAAGCTGCCAAGCCGATTCGCGCCGAGACTCCGCGCCGCCAGTTCGAGGCGCGGGTCAACGGCTTCAAAGGCCAGTCGAATGGCCCGCACCATCAACGGAAACCCGACGACCGCTGCGGCAATCGCTGCGCCGATCCACGTGAACGCGATGCTGAATCCGAGGACGCGTTCGATGAAACCGCCAAGGGGACTGCTTCGTCCGAATGCAACGAGCAGCAGGTATCCCGTGACGACCGGCGGCAGCACAAGCGGAAGATTGACCAGCGTCTCCACGATCCACATCCCGCGTGAACGGCTGCGCGCCAGTCGGTAGGCCAGGGGAATGGCGACAGGCAGACTTGCGAGGACCGCAACACTGGCTACCAGCAGGCTCAGGCGTAGCGCGTTCCATTCCATCTCGGTCAACACGAATCCATTCTCCGCATATGCGAGATAATCGCCCGCCTCCAGTAGTGACATGGAAAGCCCGGGCTTACCGACCCGGATTCAGAATCGCAAAACCAGCGCTCTGGAAAATCGCACGCGCTTCCGGTCCCGCCAGAAACCGGAACAGCGATTGTGCGCTCGAATTCTCTGCCGCCCCCTGCAACACCGCGAGGGGATATACGATCCGATCGTGCGTCGACACGTCAAAGACGAACGCCACCTCGACACCCGCCGATACCACCGCGTCGGTAGCGTACACGATCCCGGCTTCGGTTTCTCCCCGCTCGACGTAGAGTAAGGCCTGCCGCACGTTGGCCGATGGCACGCATTTCGTGTTGAGTCTATCCCAGAGATCGAGGGACGAGAGCGCTTGCTTCGCGTAGATGCCCGCAGGAACAGATTCCGGATCGCCGATGGCGATGCGTGTCACGGCCGCGTCAAAAAGGTCCGCGGGCTCACGAATCACGAGTGCGCTATCGCGTGGAACTACGGCCACCAGGCTGTTCCCGAGCAGGTCAGAAAATTTTGCCACCAAGTCGCGATCCGCCAAATACTCTACCCAATCGGCGTTGGCGGAAAGGAAGAGGTCGGCATCCGCGCCCTGCTCGATCTGACGCGCCAGCGTCGAAGACGCGGCGAAACTCGTGACTACGGTAACGTCCGGGTGTAGCTCTTCGAAACGATCCACCACTTTCGTTACCACATCCGTCGTGCTCGCCGCCGCAAAGATGGTGACGGTGTTTTGACTTGAAGGCGAACTCTCATCGCCCGCCGTGCAACCTCCGAGAACAATCAACAGAACCGCGAGAGATGCGACGAACACCCCCGTGGGAAAAGGGCGACGGTCTCCTTTTCGTTCTTCCTGCGTTGGACGGTTTCTCTGCGACCTGGAAACGGAAAGGTGGCTGTCCCCATTTTTCTCGAAGAACATCCCCCTTGATCCCCCTTCAAAGGGGGAAGGGATCGCGTCACGATTTCGGGAGGGAGGTTTATTCTGCAGCGCATTCGCGAGGCCTTCGCCATTGCCGTTCGCAACGCTTTGCGTTGCGAATGACCTCCGCATTGCTTGCCTTTCAAAGGGGGATGTGCATCTCTCCGATTTCCGGGGGCAAGGCAATGACTGCCGCGCCCATGCAACGCGTTCGCTTTCCCCGTTTGCAATGCACCGCATTGCAAACAATTCCCCCTTTGAAGGGGGGTAGGGGGGATGTTCTTCCGTGCGGGGGCGGCGACTCGTCAGGCGGTGCGTCCGCAGCATTTCTTGAACTTCCGGCCGCTTCCGCAGGGGCAGGGATCATTCGGTTCCGCGCGGCCTGCCTGCTTCTTGCCCGAATCCTGCTGCCGCATGTAGGCCATCACATTCGCCGGCGCGCGCTGCTGGCGCAGTTCGTTCGCCATGAAACGCATCGGTCCGTCGATGTGCTTGAAGAAATGCTTGTATCCTTCGCAAAGATAGCTCAACCCCGCTTCGCCGTCCGGCGTCGTGAGGAAGCGGTGTTTCGGACATTCCCCGTTGCACACGAAGCGAACCTCGCACTCCCGGCAGTACTTCGGCAACGTGTCCTGCTTGTCCTGTCCAAACTTGCGCTGCTGCGCCGAACCCACCATCGCCTCGACCGGGTTCTCCATGATGTTGCCGAGGCGGTTCTCTTCGTAGACGTAGTGATCGCAGGAATAGAGATCGCCGTTATGCTCCAGCGCGACCGCGTCGCCACAGGTCTGCGCGAACACGCAAAGACTCGGCTCGTAGCCGCACCAGGCTTCGAGGGAGATATCGAAGATCTGCACGAAGTACTTGCCCACATCGTTGCGGACCCATTCGTCGAAAATCGTCGAGAGGAACTTCCCGTACTGGAGCGGACGCACGGACCACGGCGTCACCCGCGCCTTCTCATCGTAGTCCGGCGAAACGAGCCGAAGCTTCTCTTCCTCATCTTCCGACAAGCGTTCGATAATGGGGATAAACTGCATGAACCCGCTGCCGATCTCCTTGAGAAATCGATACACTTCCATCGGATGATCCGCGTTGTGCCGCTGCACGCAGGTCAACGTGTTGAACTCGACCTTATGCTCCTTGAACAGATCGATGGCGCGCATGACCTTCGCCGACGTGGGCCGGTCTCCCTTGTCGACGCGGTAGTGATCGTGGAACTTTGGCGGGCCGTCGATGGACACGCCCACGAGGAATTCGTTCTCCGCGAGAAAGGATGCCCAGCGCTCGTCGATGAGCACCCCGTTCGTCTGGAACGCGTTCCGAATCGGCCGCCCGTCCGCATACTTCTTCTCCAGTTCGACCACCTTTTCGAAGAACGATACCCCAAGAATGGTCGGCTCGCCGCCCTGCCACGCGAACGTGATCTCCGGCGCCTTCTGCGACGCGATGTATTGGCGGATGAAGTTCTCCAGGACTTCTTCCGACATGGCCCACTTGGACACATCGGGATAGAGGTTCTCCTTCTCCAGGTAGAAACAGTATTTGCAGTCCAAATTACAGATCGGCCCCGTGGGCTTCGCCATAACATGGAAATTCTGCACTGTGCTCGTGACCGCCATTAGCTTCTCCAGGACTTCACGCCAGATTGCGCCTGGATCCACCCTATCGCAGAAACCCCGGAAAAGGCAAACCGCGTCACATCGCCCGTACCGTCCATAAAGTCCATATCGTCCGTTGACGCATACGACGCCCCCGACTATCATAGTGACAACGGAGGCTATCCCATGCGGTTGAGAAAGGTGAAAATCGACAAGCAGAAACAGGCGGAGTTCATCGCTAAGGTCAAGCGCGAGCAGGCGCAGCGCCAAGGCGGCTACCGCGAGAAGGCCTTAGCTTTGTTCCCCCACGTGTGCGCGCGGTGCGGCCGCGAGTATTCGGGGAACAACCTGCGCGAACTGACCGTCCACCACAAAGACAACGACCACATGAACAACCCGCCCGACGGCAGTAACTGGGAACTCCTCTGCGAGTCCTGCCACGACGACGCCCACCAGGAAGGCGACCGCGTCAACCATTTCGGCGGCTACGCCACCGCCGGGAAGGAAAACGAATCTCTCGGCCACAATCCCTTCGCTGCGCTCAAGGATAAGTTAGAGCGCGAGGAGGAGTGAATATCGTCGACAAGGATGGCGATTGAACAGCAAGGGGGGGAGGGCCGAACCTGTACCTTACTGGCTGGCCCTACGCGTAGAGTAGGCGGCCCTTAGGCTCAGGGATGGGGCGGCCCAGCTCGCGAGCGGTTTCTATCCACCCTTGCATTACCTTCTGGGTCAGTTCTCCACCGTGTCACGTGGCATACGCTTTGTGCCTTGGAGTAACTCTAGGCAGAACATAGATCGGACCTTCAGTCCTTTTCTTGCTTCGAATCTGTTTCTTCATGGGGCGTTGCCCCATGCTGGTATGGGTTGCGCCCTTGGCCCAAACAATCGTATCGCTCGTGCTACTGAGCCAGAGACCGCGCCGCAGGTGTGGTTGTTTGTACAGGAACAGTTGCGCGTCAATGTAGTCATGGCTCCTTCGTTCTCGAAATCGGTATCGGTATCGGGATCGAAAACAGAGATCATTGTTCAGCCAGAAGGGAATCGACGCCTTCATTCGGCATCTCTCGATCCGAAACGCACAGTCATTGCACCTTCGATCCCGATTTCGATCCCGATTTCGATACCGATACCGATACCGATAGCGATACCGATAGCGATACCGATAGCGATACCGATAGCGAGGAACATCAGCCGCTCCATCGGCAGGATTGAATCAGAACTACTTACAAAAGCCTGTTCGTGGGAGCACATACTTCAGATGAACAAGCATACTTCGCAGGCGGCGGATATTGTCCCGAAAGTTGGGGCGTCGTGCATCCGTTTCTGGAGGGCCAACGGCCCGTTCCATACCAGCCTGGGCCGAAGGCCCAGGATAAGGAGAGATCAAGACTACAGGGCTGAAAGCCCGAACCATGTATTTCGGTAGGATTAGAACGTCTACGGTGATTTTGTGCCAGTCTACAAAGTGCGAAATCGACCGTTTCAATACTACATTGAATTGGGAGCAGGAGAATCCGAGGCTCCATCTGATTCCTGCACAGACCAAGGCATTTCTCGGTCCAACGGCGGGCGCACGTACGACCGGCGCACGCGAACGAGATAGTCTCATTCGCGTGCGCCGCGTCACAGGGGTGGAGGTCGTGGTGGTTATGCGCTCTGCAATTCCTTTTCGCGTTCGATGGCGTGGGGGAAGAGCACGTTGTTTTCTTTGTGCACGTGCTGGTGCATGTTCAGTTCGAGATCGTGGAGCCCGTCCAACAAC
>CAZWDH010000330.1:0-7032 GCA_964632865.1 uncultured Nitrospiraceae bacterium | reverse complement strand
CAGGTCGGGTTCAAACTCGGGACCATCCTGAATCCGGTCGTGATACGTGCTGTCAACCAGCACGCCGGTCATGCCCACACCGTGGGCGCCCACGATATCGCGGTGGGGCTTGTCCCCGACGTACCAGGCCTCTTCCGCGGGGACATTCATGTCCTCCAGAGCTTTCCGAAATATCGACGCATCGGGTTTGTTCATGCCAAACTCGGCGGAGAAAACCAAGGTGTCGAACAGGGGCAGGATACCGCCCTCCCGAAACAGGCGCCGGTGCTCTTCGGTCACCATGAGCGTGTTCGAGACAAGACCGAGACGGAACCCCATCGCGTGAAGCGCCTCGAGCGTTTCCCGAACGAACGGATAAAGCGGGCGCACCTCCCACTGCGCGATGACGCGGTACCAGAATTCGATGTTGTCTTCCGTGGGCTCGATTCCGGCCTTGGGCAGCCACTCGCCGATAATCGGGCGGGGATCCAGGGCCGGCCGGGGCGACGGCAATGCCTCGAAAGCGTGTATCAACGCCACGGACATGCCGATAAACCAATCTTCGGTACCCGGCGCCGGGATCCCGTCCGGAAACGATTTCCGATACCCGCTGGGGTCCCACATATCGGCCGATTCGAGCAAGACGCCCCCCATGTCAAAAAGAATGGCGGAGGGTTTTTGTAAGTCCATGGGAAATCCTTCCAGTACATTCGGGTTCTCGCGGGCGGGAGGCTCATCCCCCTGGATGTCCGGCACGTTTGTTCCGGGCGTGGAAAAACTGTTGACCCGCGAGCGGGAGTCGGTTATTGTATAGGCAAGCATTGTGGGGTGCAAAGTATGAAAACTGGATTGCGGATATTCGCGGGCGTGTGTGTTGCCGCGTCCTTCGTCCTCCTGCCGGGCTGCGGCACGCTGGGTTCCGTTGCGGACCTTGCGAATTCGGTCGTGAATACGGCCGCCAATACCGCCGTCAAAGCCGTCAGCCCAAGCACCTACACCGGCAAATCCAACGAGACCTACAACTCGCGCGAACCGCTGAAACGGCGCCGCAACACCATGAGCAGCAAGGAAGGGTCGCGGTCCTGGGCGTCGAAGTCCAGCCATTCCTCCAGCAGCAACCCCGACGTGGGCATGCCGTACAAGTCTCGGAACTTCGACAAGCGCTAGGCGCGACGGCGAAACTTCCCCCTGGCAACGTACGGGCCAGGTACCGTCTTGGCCTGCCTGGCACCCTCACCCCAAGCCGTGATGACTGTTTTCCTTGACGACCTGCTCATCCTTGACCATGGGAAACTTGGAAGGGTAGCGGACATAGGTCACGTGCCCGTCCATATACAGCACGTTTGAGCCTCCCGGCACGTGATTGAACGCCAAGCCTCCCGCATCGTTGTCCGTGAACGCACTGCTTCCAAAGGTGTCCCACATGATCGCCAAATTGCTCTCGGAGAATCCGGCCGCGGCAGGATTATTGACGTCCGTGATATAGAACCGCTCGGCACCTTGCCGGATTCGGACGACTGCATCGGACCCGAAGGTGCCCGTGGCTACCGGCGGAGCAGGCACCCATGGAGGCCACGGCGGCGGCTCCATGGGCAGGTCTTCCGTGTAATCTTTGACGCGCACCGTGGTGTGGCCGAGGATGGCCACGTCTCCCATGATGGGATTGACGGACTTCGCTCCCCAGATTCCGTAGTACTCGGCCGCGTTGGCGGCGAGATATCCTTTGTACATATAGGATCGAGCAAGCTCTGCGCACAGGTAGTAGTCGTACGATATCATGTCCTGCGCCTGAAGAGCGTCCTTCTGCCATCGCTCGAAGACGATCCCGCCGGGTGGCACACGAGGGCCGACGCTCACCCACCCCGGATCGGCCCCTGAATCGGATGGACATTCCGCGATCGCGGGGTCGGCCAGATAATTGGGCACGATACTCGCACCGTGCGGAGATTCAAAGAGCGGCGACGACAAGCCATCAGTCCGTACGCTGCCGTAGGGGGCCGGCGGCGGATAGTCACCCTTGTTCTCGCCGGCGTACATGGCGAAGATCGTGCCGAACTGTTTCAGGTTGTTCTGGCACGAGGCACGCCGCGCCGATTCGCGGGCGCGCGCGAGCGCGGGCAGCAGAATGGCGGAAAGGATGCCGATAATGGCAATAACAACCAGGAGTTCCACCAGGGTGAATCCCCGGGATTCGGTCGTCGTTCGTACAGGTTTCAAATGATAAATGGAGACCTACCTCATGTGGTTTATGATGATTGCAGCGCTTCAGTCCGTGTCGGGGAGTGATTGGGAAAGCCAATCGACAACCGTCCGCAGCGCCTTGACCCGGGCGTATCGCTTGTCATTCCCTTCAATAATAATCCATGGGGCGTGCGGAGTCGAGGTGCGCTCGATCATGTCGGACACGGGATCCCAGTAATCCTCCCAACGCTCGCGATTGCGCCAGTCCTCGTCGGTGAGTTTCCACCGTTTATGCGGCAGCGTTTCCCGCTCCTTGAACCGGTTCAGTTGCTCGTCTTTGGATATATGTAGATAGAACTTCACGAGGACCGCCCCGAATTCCACGAGCTGTTGTTCAAACTCATTGATCTCGCGGTAGGCCCGCTCCCATTCGTGCGGTTTGGCGAATCCTTCCACCCGCTCGACGAGGACGCGGCCATACCAGCTCCGGTCGAAGATGGTGAAGTGCCCCGCCTTGGGCAACGCCGACCAGAATCGCCAGAGATAATGCCGGCGCCGTTCCTCGCCCTGGGGCGCGCCGACGGGCACCACCTCGTATCCGCGCGGGTCGAGGCCCCGCGTGAGCCGGCGGATGTTGCCGCCCTTTCCCGAGGCGTCGGTACCCTCGTAGACAATGATCACCGGCGTTCGCGCGAAGTAACAGAGGTGCTGCAAACGCCGCAACTCGGATTGAAGTTTCGGCAACGCCTTGTCGTATTCTTTGCGCTCAATTTCGACGGAAAGGTCTACCCGATCCAGGGGGCTTGTCCGGCGCGGAGCGGAAATCACCGGTTGCGAAGCAGTACGTTCACCTCCCGCCAGGGCCGCCTTGAGCGCGGCATGCAGCGTTTCCGCGACCATGACTTCGGCAAAATCCTCGTCTGTCGCGGGAACGATGGTCCACGGCGCGTAGGAGGTTGACGTTTCCCGCAGCATGTCCTCCACGGCCTGGTGATAGTCCGAGTATTTCTTGTGCCGCTTGCGTTCCGCTTTGCCGACCTTCCACGCGAAGGCGGGATCCTTGGCAATCCGCTTAAACCGTTTCGCCTGTTCCTTCTTGGAAATGTGGAAGAAGAACTTGACGACGACCGCACCATCGTCTTGCAACTGCCGCTCGAACGTCCGGATACGCTCGTAGGCCTGGTGCAACCCCGCGCCGTTCACGTTGCCCTCGACGCGCTCGTTCAGCACCTGTCGGTACCAGCTATGGTTGTAAATGGCAATGGTGCCGCGCGCCGGCGCGGTGAGCCAAAACCGGCACAAGGCGGGATACATGCGCTCCTCGAGCGTCGGTTCCTTGATGTTATGTACCTTATAGCCGCGCGGGTCCAGGGGTTGAAGCAAGCGGTTCAGTACAGACCCCTTCCCCGCCGCGTCCCACCCCTCAAAGACGACAAGCACCGGGCAGCCGTCCGGCTGCAAGTCCCGCTGTAACTGGGACAATTCGAGATCAAGCCGATCGAGCGCTTCCTTCGCGTCTTTTTTAGACAAGCGGGCGTCGAGGTCTGCGGTTTCCAACATGGCGGCAACTCCTTGTACTGCAAGATTACGGGCGGGGCTGGTCGAGATACAACGGCATTGCTCATTCCTCGAGCAATTCGGGATGGTATTTCGCAGTGCACTCCGGGCACATGCCGTGGCTGAATTCCGCGTTCGAGTGCGCCGCCACATATTCCTCGATGCGCTGCCAAGACGCGTCATCCGACTGGATTCGGCGGCAGTACATGCAGATGGGAAGAATCCCTTGTAGCGTTTTGATGTGGTCCAGCGCGTCTTCCAGCTCCCGGAGCCTCCGCGCTCGCTCCTGTTCGAGTGCGACGATTCGCTCACCGGCCCCCACACGCGCCTTGAGCTCGTCGCGGTCGAACGGCTTCACAATGTAGTCGTCCGCGCCCGCACTCAATCCAAAGGCGATATCGGCTTTGTTCGCCCGCGCGGTTACCAGGACTATGTAGGGAAGCGTGTCTTTTCGGCTTTGGCGCACGCGGCGACACACCTCGACCCCATCCATGCCTGGCATCATCCAGTCCAAAAGGGCCAGCGGCGGACTACCGGCTCCGAGCAGAGTCTCAAGGGCGCTCTCTCCATCATTTACGACCTGAACTTGGTAACCCCATTTCTCCAGTACGGCCTCAAGCATCCGGCGCGACGTGGCGTCGTCTTCTGCTATCAGGATTTCCATCGATTCTATCCTCGGGTACCTGGAGACCGGCCGCCTGCCCCGGCCCTCATCCTACGAAACAACGATGACTGACTTAAACTTCTCGAAGGCAAACTCCACATCCTTGAGTGCGGCATCCGCAGACTCCCAATCCTGCTTCGCGGCATTCGCTTCGAGCGTGCGAGCCGAATCCGCAATGTCTCCAGCCTCGACGTTCAGTGCGGAACCCTTCATCGTGTGCGCCAAACGGCTGAGCGAGGTGGCGTCCCGCTGCGACAGCGCGTCCCGCATACGGCCGAATTGCGCTTCGCAATCCGCCAGAAAGACCTGCACCAGTTCGTCAAACAACTCGGTGTCATTGTCCAGCCGGGCCAACAGCGCACGACGGTTGAACACGGGTTTTCGGCTCCCCTTGCCGGGTCGCTCCCTCGGAGCCTCGGACACCATCCCATCTCCAACGTACCGCTCGATCATCTCGGCCAGATCGCGGGGCTGCAGTGGTTTCGCCAGATAATCGTCCATACCCGCGGCAATGTACCGGTCTCGGTCCCCCTGCATGGCGTGCGCCGTAAGCGCGACGATAGGAATGTGCCGGTTAGAGCCGGACTCGCTCTCACGAATGATGCGCGTGGCTTCCATTCCGTCCATTTCGGGCATCTGACCGTCCATCAGTATCAAGTCGTAGGGCAGGCGTTTCACGGCTGAGACTGCTTCCATTCCGTTTGCGACCGCATCGGCCCGATAGCCGAGTTTCTCAATAATGCGGAGCGCCACCTTCTGGTTGATGGGGTTGTCTTCGGCGATCAAGATGCGTTTCGTATGTTTCTTCCGCTCGGCAACCGAATGGCGGGTGATAAGCCGGCGCGGCTTCTCCGACTCGGCGCGGAGGCGAGTGCCTAGCGCCGCGCGAAGACAATCGTAGAGCTGCGATCGTTTGACCGGTTTGGTGAGGTACGCCACAAACCCAAGCTCGTGAAACCGGGTCGCTTCGCCCCGGCGCGCGCTGGACGTGATCATGACCAGAACGGGGTCTCCCAACGCGGTGTCGCCCCTGATGGCTTGGGCTAGCTGCTGCCCGTCCATCTCGGGCATGAGGGAATCAATGAGAATGATGTCGTACGGCGCGCCCTCGCCGGCCCGCTTTCGAATCGTGTCAAGCGCGGACCGGCCATCCGCCACGGTTTCGCAGTGACAACCCCAACGATCCAACTGTTGGGACAAGACAGCCCGATTCGTCTGGTTGTCGTCAACGACAAGGATGCGCCGGCCTTCGATGGGCTCCAAGGGGAACTCGTCGAGGGGCTCCACTCCGCGTTGGTGTTCAAGCCGACACGTGAACCAGAATGTCGAGCCCTTCCCAATTTCACTCTCGACGCCGATGTCGCCCCCCATCAGGTTCGCAAGCTGCTTCGATATGGCGAGTCCAAGCCCCGTGCCGCCATACCGGCGCGTGGTGGAGCTGTCGACCTGAGAGAAGGATTTGAACAATCGGTCCATCCGATCCTTCGGAATCCCAATACCCGTATCCGTCACGGCAAACCGGATCGTCGATGTGTGCTCGGACTCCTGGTCGAGCGTTGCATGAATGATGACTTCGCCGTGCTCCGTGAACTTGATGGCGTTGGAGAGCAGATTGATGAGAATCTGGCGCAGCCGTCCCGGATCGCCTTTGACGCGCGACGGCACACCCGGCTCCACGAGCGACGCGATCTCCAGGCCTTTCTCTTGCGCCCGCACGGCGAGCAGGTCGAGGACTTCCTCAATGGCGATGCGCAGATCGAAGTCAATGACCTCCAGTTCGAGGCGCCCCGCTTCCACCTTGGAAAAGTCGAGAATGTCGTTGATGATGGAAAGAAGGGCATTTGACGACTCGAGAATAATCTCCGCGTGGTCGCGCTGCTCGTCGTCCAGCTCGGTGTCAAGCAACAGTCCCGTCATACCGATGACCCCGTTCATGGGTGTACGAATTTCGTGGCTCATGTTGGCCAGGAATTCGCTCTTCGCGGCGTTCGCCACTTCTGCCTCGAGGGCCAGCTGGTTCGCGCGGGCAATCGCTTCCTGCAGTTGCTCGTTCGTCCGTTCCGCTTCTTCCTTCGCCCGGAGCAGCGCCGCTTCCGCCAGAACCCGATCGGTCACGTCCCGCCCGACGGACTGATACTCGATCGAATGACGCGTATCGTCGAAAAACCCACGGATCGTCCATTCGTACCATCGCGGATCATCTCCCGGTGCGGCGATCTTGCTCCGGTGCGTAACCATGGGGCTCTCCGGTGTGCGTTGCCGGATCAGGTCGGCCACCACCCCGTTCTCCGGTTCAGGAATGAGTTCCAGGAGATTCTGACCGACGAGATCTTCGGGTGTCTTACCTATCAGTTGCGCGAATGCCCCGTTCACGTACGTGAGCGTTCCGTCCGGCGCGAATCGGTGCACCGATTCCGTCTGATCCTCGAGGACTCCGCGAAACCGCGCCTCACTCTCCTTGAGTGCCTGCTGTGCTTGTTCGCGCTCGTGAACCTCCTCCTGAAGTTGCTTGGTACGCTCCAGCACGCGCGTTTCAAGTTCCGCATGCGCTTGCTGCAATGCGGCGTCGCGGCTCTCGATGCGGTCCAACATCGCGTTGAACTGGTCGATGAGAACGCCCATCTCGTCCTGTCCGAAGGTCTTGGCCCGAG
>CAZWDH010000329.1:0-7084 GCA_964632865.1 uncultured Nitrospiraceae bacterium | reverse complement strand
TGCTGGGCTATCCCAACGTGGAAAAGCTCAAGCACGGCGTCGTCGAGTATATCCAAAGCCCCGTGACCATCTGGGACAAGGAACTTGTGCTCATGTTCGAATCGAAGGTAACAACCCCGCGGAGCTTCTCAAGATGAAGATACGAGTTCGGCTTGGTACGGGGCAAGAAGACTTCCCCCCGGCGCCGACTTGACTCAGACCCCGTTTACGCATAGCGTAACGCAGGGGACGAATCAGTGTATCTCGCCGGTTCCGGGTGCGGCCGCGCGTCCAAGGCACTCTACCCTTCCCCACGACCGGCTACAGAGGTAAACAGAGGGAGACGTATGACCATGAAACCATTTGGAATCGCACTTCTCGCGTTGGCGCTGATCGCGGCCGTCGCTTCGGCGCAGGGCGCGGGGTTGGACCAGTTGTACCAGCTCAACGACGCCCAATCCCGCTCCATCAGCCCGGAAAACTTCACAGGCGAAAAGGGCAAGGGCGGCATGGCCACTCTGGAAGAGGGCAACGCCGCCAAGGCCGCGCGCGAACTCGGCCAGGGCTGGAAGGTCAACCCCTACGTGCACATCAAGCCTGGCGAAACGTTTACCATGGGCGAGATCGACGGCTCCGGGATCATTCGCCATATCTGGATGACCCCGGTCGGCGACTACCGGCTCATGATCTTCCGCATCTATTGGGACGATGAGGAAACGGCCTCGGTCGAAGTGCCCGTGGGCGACTTCTTCGCCGCCGGTTGGGGCATAGGCAACGAGCCCCAGATTGCCTCGCTGGCCGTGTGCGTGAATCCCCGCAGCGGATTCAATTCCTACTGGAAGATGCCGTTCCGCAAGGGCGCGAAGATCACCATGGAGAACCTGGGCGAGAAACAGGCCACGGTCTATTACCAGATCGATTACTCACTCGAAGACGTGGCGAAGGACACCCCGTATTTCCACGCCCAGTTCCGCCGCACCAATCCGCTTCCCTACAAAGAAGTATTCACCATCGTCGACGGCATCAAGGGTAAGGGCCAATACGTGGGCACCTACCTCGCCCACGGCGCGAACAGCCCGGGCTGGTGGGGTGAAGGCGAGATCAAGTTCTACATGGACGGCGACGACGAGTTCCCCACCATCTGCGGCACGGGTGAGGAAGATTACTTCTGCGGTTCCTACGGCTATGAGGAACACGAAGAGAATGGGAAGTATAGCTACACCAGTTTCAGCAGTCCCTACACGGGCTTCTACCACGTACCCTTCGAGGGCGAGCAACGCCGCTTCGGCCAGTACCGCTGGCATATCACCGATCCCGTGCGCTTCGATCAGGACCTGAGAATCACGGTCCAGGCTTTGGGATGGCAGAGCGAAGGACGGTACCTGCCCTTGCAGGACGACCTGGCCGCCGTCTCCTACTGGTACCAGATGGAACCGCACGCGCCCTTCCCCGCCCTGCCGGAGAAAGACGCGCTGGTGATTAAGAACGAGTGACCGCGTAGCTAGGCAAGAATAGGACCTATAGGACGAATAGGACATACGAGCGCACGCCACGGGACATTCCGGGGCCGAACTCGGTTCTCGGGATCTCGGCGTCGAAACGATGAAGCGGGCTGGGCCGTCGATTGAGGAGCAATCGTCAGCTACGCGTTGCATGTCCTATCGGTCCTATTGGTCCCATAGGTCCTATTCTTCATCTGCGAGAGTAGCGTCCCCCTCACGCGCGCGTGACCACCACGTCCCGGGGCCGCTTCCGCGTTGTGGCGAATTGGGCAACCGCGCCGGAGATGGCGACGAGAGCCCAGCAGGTGATGAGCACTTGCCGGTCTTTGCCGAGTTCGACCGGTTGTTGAAGAATGTCGAGAAACGTAGGGCCTATAAGAAAAAAGGCAATCCCGCAGACGACGATCCACGCCCCCAAGGCGGCCGTGGCAAGCACCATGATGCCGCGTTCCAGAGTGATGGCGATGAGGCCCCCGGCCAGCGCGCAACCGAGGACAATCCAAATCGCGTACGGATGGGTTGAATCCGCCATCACCGTGTAGGTGACCAACGCGGAACCGAGGAAGCCGACCAGGAACACGCCGAACTTGTAGAGAAAGAAGAGCGCCATAGCGCCGCAGACGCCGCCTACCAACGCGGCAATGCCCGCCACCACCATTTCCTCAGGAAACAGCCAAGCGATTAGCAGCCCTGCGACGGCGCCGGCGAGGATAAATCCCGTGAGGCCGATGACGACCTTCAGGGTCTTGTAGCCCAGGAAACAGTATAGGGTCCCCACCGCAATGGCAATCGCCACCGCGCCGTTTATCGTCGTTTCCGGCATCTGGCTCAATTCGGGAAAGGTTTCCACGGGCGACTCCACAAGTTCTGGCACGATCTTGCGGCTGCCCAACCCATTTGTCAAGTGTTTACTAGCGCGCACGGATTAGCCAAATGCGTTAAATAATTACTTTGCAACCTTTTGCAGCACTACCCCCATTTTCGGAATTCGGCCTCCCCTTTTTCAGGTCTCCTCGCAAGATCTTCCTTCCCGCACTTGCTATCGCGTTGATTTCCAACGGGAAACCTGATAAATTATGCGCCTCTCCGCGGCGTGGACGGCGTTTTGATCCATCCCTCACGCGGCTTGTCCATCGTACCGATCGACAGGAATTTATGGAACTCGTTGTAAACCGAGTTTTCAGGGAGCGACCTGAGCAATGCCAACCTATTCATATCAGTGCCAGAAGTGCGAGACCGTCCGAGATGTCTTTCATAGCATGTCCGCAACGCCACGTCTCACGTGCGAGAGTTGTGGCAGCCGCCGAATGAAGCGGCTTCTGGGCACCGGAGCGGGAATCATCTTCAAGGGTTCCGGCTTCTACGAGACCGACTACAAGAACGGAGCGAAGAAGAAGAACGGCGAATCCGGTGGTTCGGAATCCAAATCCGAAGGCAAGTCCGAGAGCAAATCGGAAAACAAGTCCGATACGAAATCGAACTCGACGAAGAAATCGAAGGAGAGCGGTTCCGCCGCCTAAGCGATCCATTCCGGGCGCGTTCGAGAGAGTCTCGACCGCGCTCGAATTGTTTGTTGTCCAGCACTGGGGACCAAGACCGGGCATTTCGGTCCCGGAAAGCGGCCTTCCCGAAGGGCGGTAAGTGCGCATAGCGTGACTCTTCACATATTCAGGACACGCGGCAGCACGACCAACCAAGGGGAGCACGAAAGACCATGAACACCATCGAAATTAGAACCCTCGGCGAAGAACACATCATCAACACGTACGGCTCGCGGAACCTCGCGTTCGTGCGGGGCGAAGGGACCGCCCTCTGGGATGCGGACGGCAAAGAGTACCTGGACTTCTTCGCGGGCATCGCGGTGATCGGACTGGGTCATTGCCACCCCGCGGTCACGAAAGCGATTTGCGAGCAAGCCAAGACGCTGGTCCACGTATCCAACCTCTACCATACGCAGCCGCAGGTCGAACTCGCCGCGTTACTCTGCAAACACACCTTCGCGGATCGGTGGTTCTTCAGCAACTGCGGAGCGACCGCCATCGAATCCGCCATCAAGATCGTCCGGCGATACTGGCACCAAAAGGGCACGCCGAAGCCCGAAATCATCGCCATGAACCAGTCCTTCCACGGCAGGACCATGGCGGCCATCACCGCGACCGGCCAGCCGAAATACCACGAAGGTTTCGCCCCGATGTTGCCGGGGATCAAGCACGTGCCGTACAACGACCTCGAGGCATTGCGGAACGCCGTGACGAAGGAAACCGGCGCAATCCTGATGGAAGTGATCCAGGGTGAAGGTGGCGTACGGGTTGCGGACGAGGCGTTCGTCAAGGGTGCGCGGAAACTCTGTGATGAGAAAGGGATTCTTCTCGTACTCGATGAAGTGCAAACCGGCATGGGCCGGACCGGCAAACTCTTCGCCCACGAACATTATGGCATCACGCCCGACGTCATCTGCATCGCGAAGGCGCTCGGCAACGGCGTTCCCATCGGCGCGATGGGTTGTACGGAAGAAGTGGCGACGGGTTTCAGCGTAGGCTCCCACGCGACGACCTTTGGCGGTAATCCGCTATGCACCGCCGCCGCGAAGGCTACGTTGGAGACCATGGTGCAACCCGGATTCCTCGATCGCGTTGCCGAAGTCGGCGATTACTTTTTAAACCAACTCAGAAGTCTATCCCCCAAACACGAGCAGATTGTCGAGGTCCGGGGCAAAGGACTCATGATCGGCGTCGAACTCAACGATGCCGTAGCGCCGGTGGTTCAGAAAATGCTCGCCGCGGGCATCGTGTGCGGACCCGCCGGACCCAACGTGCTCCGCTTCGTTCCTCCACTCATCGTAACGTCCGAACAGGTTGACCGGGTGGTGGCCGCGTTGGACGCGGCACTTGGAGAGAGTTGACATGCTCCACGATCTCATTTCGCTCGCCGATCTCACGACGGATGAGATCCAGGGCCTCCTGGATCTCTCCGCAAAACTGAAGAAAGACCTCAAGGAAGGCAAATCCGCGCGCCCGCTCGATGGCAAAACGGTCGCCATGATCTTTGAGAAGCCGAGTCTGCGCACGCGCGTGACCTTCGAAACGGGGATCTTCCAACTCGGCGGCCATGGGATCGTGCTGGAGTCCGGCCAGATCAAATTGGGCGAACGCGAATCGGTACCCGATATCGCGCGAAACCTCGAGCGCTGGGTCGACGGCATCGTCGCGCGCACCTACCGGCACGAGTCCGTCGTCGACTTAGCGGCGTTCGCGTCGGTGCCAGTCATCAATGCGCTGACCGACAAACTTCACCCCTGCCAGGTCCTCGCCGACGCGCAGGCGTTGATCGAACACAAGGGCAATTTGAACAGCCTGAAACTCGCTTTCGTGGGTGACGGCAACAACGTGTGCGCTTCGTGGTTCAATTTCGCGGCGAAGATCCCGCTGAATGTGACCTTGGTGTGCCCGGAGGGATATGAAATCGAGCAGGATATCCTGGACTATGCCCAGCGGCATGCGAAAGGCACCGTTGAAGTGACGCACGACATCGAGGCCGGTCTGAAGTTTGCCGATGCCGTCTACACCGATGTCTGGGCCAGCATGGGCCAGGAGGAGGAAACGGAAGCGCGAAAGAAGATCTTCGCGCCATATCAAGTGAACACGAAGTTGATGGCGCTCGCGAAACCGGACGCCGTGTTCATGCACTGCCTCCCCGCAAAGCGCGGTCTGGAAGTCACGGACGAAGTCATCGACAGCGAACGCTCCATTGTGTTCGACGAAGCCGAGAACCGGCTTCATGCCCAAAAGGCAATCTTGGTCTCCTTATTGGGTGGCGCATAGCATTGGCAATACCGCGTCTGATGCCCGCTTTTGGGCGGCCGCGGTTTGAGGTGAGAAAGGGAATCGGAACATGGCGTCAGATGTAAAGAAAATTGCACTTGCCTATTCGGGCGGCTTGGATACCTCGGTAATCCTCAAATGGCTCCAGGAGACCTACAAAGCCGACATAGTGGCATATATTGCCGACATTGGGCAGGGCGAAGAAACAGCGCCTGCCGTGGAGAAAGCCAAGAAGACGGGGGCCAGTTCGGTCCATTGTCTTGATCTCCGCGAAGAGTTTGTCCGCGACTATGTCTTTCCGGCCATGCGGGCCAACGCCATCTACGAGGGCTGCTACCTGCTGGGTACCAGCATCGCCCGGCCCCTCATCGCCAAGGGGCAGATCGACGTGCTCCGGAAGGAAAAGGCCGATGCCGTATCTCACGGTGCGACGGGCAAAGGAAACGACCAGGTCCGCTTTGAGTTGACCTATCTCGCCCTCGAACCCAACGTGACGATCATCGCCCCCTGGCGGGACCCGAAGTGGGACCTGACGAGCCGCACCAAGATGCTGGACTACGCCGAGAAGCACGGTATCGAGGTGCCGGTCACGGCGGCCAAACCGTACTCCATGGATGCCAACCTGCTCCATATTTCCTACGAGGGCGGTATTCTCGAAGACCCGTGGAACGAGCCGCCCATGGACATGTTTCGCCGCACCGTGGACCCCTCCCAGTCCCCGGACGAGCCGACCTATGTTGAAATCGACTTTGAAGAAGGCACGCCCGTGGCCGTCGACGGTAAGCGCCTGGGGCCCGTGGAGCTGATGGAAACGCTCAACAAGGTCGCCGGGGCCAACGGCGTGGGCCGCGTGGACCTGGTAGAGAACCGGTTTGTGGGCATGAAGTCGCGTGGCGTGTACGAGACCCCGGGAGGCACCGTGCTGTACGCGGCCCATCGAGCGGTGGAATCGCTCACGATGGATCGGGAGGTGATGCTCGAACGGGATCGGCTCTCCCCCAAGATCGCCCAGCTCATGTACAACGGCTTCTGGTTCGCGCCGGAGATGAAGGTCCTGAAGGCCTTCGTCGACAAGACGCAGGAAGATGTGACCGGCACGGCCCGCATCAAGCTCTACAAAGGGAACTGCACCGTGGTGGGCCGCAAAGCCCCGAAGTCGCTGTACGACCCACAGATCTCCACCTTTGAAGAAGATGAAGGGGCGTACGCGCAGAGTGACGCGGGCGCGTTCATCCGCCTGAATGCGCTGCGGCTCCGGGTGCGGAAGAACGCCGGATTGGAACCGTAGGAAGCGAATCAGTCCAAAGCGGGAAGGCGGTTCACATGGCGAAACAATGGGGCGGACGATTCGAGGCGAAGACCGATGCGCTCGTGGAGAAACTGGGTGAGTCGGTTTCCTTCGACGCGCGGCTCGCGCCGTGGGATATCCGGGCGAGCCTCGCCCACGCGCGTATGCTCGGGGAACAGGGAATCCTTGCGAAGAAGGATGTGCGCGCGATCCTCTCCGGGCTGAAGGAAATCGCAAAAGAAATCGAGTCGGGATCTTTTCGCTTCGATCCCGCGCTGGAAGACGTCCATACCAACATCGAAGTCGCCTTGGTGAAGCGCATTGGCGATGCCGGCAAGCGGCTGCACACCGGCCGTAGCCGGAACGATCAGATCGCGACCGATGTCCGCCTCTGGACGCGGGACCAGATCGATTCCGTGCTCAGCTTCCTTCGCGACTTGCGGGGAGCCCTGGTTGATTTTGCCGAGGCGAACATCGAGGTGATCCTGCCGGGT
>CAZWDH010000328.1:0-7111 GCA_964632865.1 uncultured Nitrospiraceae bacterium | reverse complement strand
GCGCCTACCGGTTCGAGCACCTCCCCACGGGAGGTGCGCACGCCCTCACCCTGATGCCGATCCTGCTGGACGACGACGCGCGCATCACGCGCTGGTTCAGTCAATCCGTTTCCCTCCAGGAAGGGAATCCGACTCCGCTGGATTTCAATCTGCCTCCGGTAACGTCGACAGTCGAAGGGTTCGTCACGCATGACAACGCGCCGGCCCCCGCATCAAATATGACCCTGCTCGTGACAACCCCATTCGGCACCGAGCAACGGAACACCAACGTGGACTCCACCGGCGCGTACCGGTTCGACGCCGTCCCCGCCGGCCATGCCACCATCCGCGCCGATATCTACGACCAGGGCCTCTCCGCCAAAACGGAGTTCGAACTCACCGACAACGAAACCGCCCAGGTGGATTTGGCGCTCGCGGCGGAATAGCGGACGGGGCTGTGCTTGACGTGGGCGTACGGATTCACCCCGCAGCACGGCGTGTTTACCGGTCCCCGATCTCGCAGAGCCACACCCCAAGCGGCTCGAAGGCGAGTCGCAGCGAACTCCCATCCGACATCGGGATCGCCTCGTCCGATCCGAACCGCTTCACGCTCGCAGCTTCGAAAGGCAACGTGAACGTTGCCTCCTGCGGTTCCGGCGAGTTGTTTACGGCGATGAGGTAGGTCGTCGTTCCAACTTGCTTGACGGTCCAGTTGAGCCACTCGGCTTCTTCCGTGGTGATGATTGGGGGTGCGTCTACGGATAACAGTGCGGGGGTCATGTCCTTCACTTCCTGCACGACGTTTTTGAACTGGGGCCAGTAGCTGTCGAAATCGAGTCCCGCGTTCCGCTGCGGCAAGTACATGTTGAACCAACTGTAGAAGATGAGGCCGTTCGCGCCTTCGGCGATGCATTGCCAGGTCATGTTCCGCACTTCTTCGATGGTCGGTTGCCGGTACTGGTCCGCCTTCTCTTCCCGGTACGCGCCCCAATTAAACACCTGCGGCACCATCCACACCGGCCGCGCGCCGTGCATGGCGTCGACGGTTCTGCGTGTCCATTCGCCTGCCATGGACGCCGGTTTGTCCGGGATGGGGTAGGGGTCCGTGCCGATAGCGTGGCAGGTGTCGAAATAGCCGCCGATTTCGCCAATCTGATACAGCACCGACCACGTCGGATGATTCGGGTCCAGCTCTTCGACCCATTTCTTGTGCAGGATGAGCCGGTCCAGTTGCGTCAACGGCGCTTCGTCGTTCAGATACCACGCCAGCAGCGCGGGATGATCGCGCAATGACTCTACCTTTTTCGTGATGAAGGGCTGCTCGTCGGCTTCGGTCTTGATCGCGTCGCCGAGGTGCCCGAGAAACGCGTAGCAATCCTTCACGGAATAGATAACTTTCAACCCTTGCGCATCCACCAGGTCCATGTCCTCCCGGCTGAGCATGTGGTAGGGCATCAAACAATTAAACGGGCTGTCCGCGAAGACGCCGAGCGACTCCGCATCGACGGAACCCCAATACATGCCCAGGGGAAAGAAGGGCCGCCCTTCGTAAATGAGACGGTTGTGCTCGTCGATATACGCGGTCCGCTGCGGTATGCCGGCCAGCCGCACGACCTCGCACGATTTCGCGGACAGCACGTCGCTCGTGTCGTTCTTTCGCAGTTCCACCGCGATCGTGTATCGCCCCGGTGCGAGCGACGCGCCCGGCATGTGCAGCACGTCCTCCAGCGATGCCGTCACCGCCTGCGTGCCGGATGCGACCGCAGCGCCGCCGTCCGCGATCGTCATCGTCCAATGCAACGTCACGTCGCCGTTCGATACCGGATAGTCTCTCAGGTTGCCCGTCTCCGCGACGACGCGAACCGCTTCCGGCCCGGCGTCCGTGACTTCGCCGCGATAGTTTGGACTCAGCAGTTTGATCGCAAGCGGATCGTCGCGGTGTTCCCGGACCTCCACGTCGTCCCACCACGCCGTGCCCGTCATCCCTTTGCGCAGGTAGCACGCAACCGTGCCCCCCACGACGCCTTCCGGCACCGGGGCCGACACCCCTTCCAGCAGCGTCCAGTCCGTCGTGCCCTTCAGCCCCGTCCGGCAATAGGCGCCCCCGGCCCACTTGCCGTCGGCATCCACGTATTCGATGCAGATCGTCGCGCCGTGGTCCTCTCCCGCGATGCCTTCCGATTTCACCCACGCGCTGAACTCGTATTTCTTCCCCACCTCAAAGGGCAGACGTTGCGCGCACAGCACATACTTCTCCGCATCGGCATTCACGAACTTCAGCGACGCCTCACCCGAATGCGCGACGGCGGTGTCCCGGCCGTACACACTCCGGTCTCCGCTCCACGCGGCGGGCAGCCCGCTTTCCGACGCTTCCTCGAACCCCGGATTCACAACCAAATTCGGCGGGGCCCACTCTTCCGCCTTTATCCCCAGAGCTCCAAGTAGTCCGAGCAAGAGCAACGCCCTTTTCATAGGTACCCCCCATCATTCGGTTCGAGCGCTTAAACACGCGCTGTCATTTACCGTCAGTCTAGCCATCCCGCTACTCGCAACCAAGAGGGACATCGAAGACCACACCGCACGGCGTTCAATTCCGGAGCGCATCAGTGATTTCCCCGATAGCGCAATCTTATAAGCCCTACGCTTCGTTTACATGCCTCCGTATATGTGTTACACTGAATCTGTGATTGCGGGGCATAGCACTATTGATGGCGGACAGGCACGAGGAGCGCGAACAGGACCGTAGTAAGAAGCAGGACGAAGTCCACGGTCAAGCTCGTACTCCGAACGATCGAGAACGAAACCAGTCGCACCAGGCTTCCGAACCGGATGGCCTGGAGCAGTCCTCTGCCCCGCTGGCTTCAGCCGATGCGCTTTGCAGCGCCCTGATGTCCGCGGCCCGCGAAGGGATTGTCGTGCTGTCCCCGCGGCTGCAGATCGAGTCCATCAATCGCCCCGGGGCTGCGATGCTCGGAATCGATGTCAGCCCTGCGCATGACGAATTGGACCGCCTTGTACAGGGCCGATTTCTATACCTGAACGGCTCGCCGATGCCGGACGACAAGCTTCCCTTCAACCGCGCTTTGCATACCGGACGTGCCACCAACACGCTTCGTTTTGTGGCGGAATTTCCAGATGGCCATCGCGCGTTGCTTTCCGCCAGCGCCCTTCCGGTTCCGGACGAAACCGGCCACATCCGCCATATCATCTTGTCGCTTGAGAACAGCAGCGTACGGGAGGAAACGCGGGCCGAACTCAAACGCATCAATCGCGCCTTACGCATTGTCACGGCCTGCAACCAGGATCTGGTCCGCGCGAAAGAGGAACCGGAACTTCTGCGCACCATCTGCCACAGCATTGAGCGGGAAGGTGGCTTTCCGCTCGTATGGGTGGGCTACGCGGAAGACGATGCGCGGAAGACCATTCGGCCGGTCTCCTGGGCGGGTCGCGAAAGCGATTATCTCGCCGGTGTCAACATTACCTGGGACGACAAACCAACCGGCTGCGGACCCGTGGGAAAATCCGTCAGGTTTGCCCAATCGTTCATAATCCAGAACGTAACGTCGGACCCGGACTTCGCCCGTTGGCGTGAGCGCGCTGTGAAGCATCGCCTGGGCTCCCTTGCCGCTCTTCCGCTCATCGTCGACAGCGTAGCCGTCGGCGTTCTCGTGATTTACTCGACCCAAGCGGATGCCTTTCGCGAGGCCGAGGCCGACGTGCTCGAACAGCTCGCAGCGGACCTGTCGTACGGTATCGGGGCGTTGCGGTCTCGCCAGCAGCAGCGGGAAACGCGGACCAAATTGTTGAATACGGCGGAACAGCTCAAGCTTGCGGTGTCTGCATCCAACACCGGTCTGTGGGATTGGGACCTCCGCACCAATGCGGTGTACTTCTCTCCGGAGTGGAAGCGGCAACTGGGGTATGAGGACGACGAGATCGCGTATCGTTTCGAAGAATGGGAGAAACGCGTCCACCCCGAGGACCTCGACCGGGCGAAGGCCACGGTGTCGGACTTTCTTGCGGACCCTAAGGGGGGATACGAGAACGAATTCCGCATGCGCCACAAAGATGGATCCTACCGCTGGATACTCGCGCGCGCTTCGCTGTTTCACGACGACGACGGCAATCCTGTGCGAATGCTGGGTTCCCACGTAGATGTAACCGGTCAGAAACTGGCGCTACAGGAATTGAAACACACACAGGAACTGCTGGCTGAGACCGGCCGCCTCGCCAAGATCGGTGGCTGGGAATTCGATCCCGCTACCGGAGACGGGGTGTGGACGGAAGAAGTTGCGCGTATTCACGAACTCGATCCTGCGATTGAAGCTACGGCCAAACTCGGATTGAGCTTCTATCACGGCGAATCCCGGGCGCGAATCGACGAAGCAATAAAGCAGGCGGTTGAAACGGCCACGCCCTACGATCTCGTTCTCGAAATGACCACGGCGAAGGGCAACCACCGCTGGGTCCGAACGGTCGGCCGGCCTGTCGTTCAGAATGGAAAGGTCGTGTCGCTACGCGGATACTTCCAGGATGTCACGGAGGTCAAGCACACCCGCGACGAGATTGCGCGACTCGCCCGATTCCCCGCACAGAACCCATACCCGGTGCTTCGTATCGATGAGGAGGGGACGATCCTCTACGCGAATCCGGCCACCCAGGCGCTGCTCCCCTCGTGGCATTGCCGCACGGGCGAATCCGTCCCCGATCGCATCGCCGCGATAGCCGCGCAGGCGCTCCTGGAAGACCGGATTCTGGATACGGAACTCGAGTGTGACGAGCGGACCATTCTGTTTGCGTTTGCTCCGGTTACCGGCGACAACACGGTCAACATCTACGGTTTCGACATTACGGCCCGGAAGACCATGGAGCAGTCATTGGCACGCAGTGAGCGCCGCCTGACTGAAGCGATGGACCTTGCGAACGCGGCCGAGTGGGAGTTTGACCTTCCTACGGGAGAATTCACCTTTAACGACCGCTTCTACGCGCTCTACGGAACCACTGCAGAACGAGAGGGCGGCTATCGCATGTCGGCGGAAGATTACGCAAGCCGCTTCCTATACCCTGAAGATGCGCATCTCGTTGCAGCCGAAGTGGCGCGCGCAATGACCGAAGCCGACGCCAATGCGACATGGCAACTCGAGCACCGGATCCGAACCCGCGACGGACGGCAGCGCTTCATCATTGTTCGCATTACAACGATCAAGAATGCTCAAGGCCACACAATCGCGACCCACGGCGTCAACCAGGACATTACCGAGCGGCGGCTTGCAGAAGACGAACGCGCCCGCCTTGCCATCGCCCTGGAACAGGCCGCCGAGTCCGTTGTAATGACCAACGCCCAAGGCGAAATCACTTATGCGAACTCCGCGTTCGAACGGATTACCGGGTACACCCGCGCAGAAGTGATGGGCCAGAACCCCCGGATTCTCAAGAGTGGCGAACAAGACGATGTCTTCTATAACGATCTCTGGAAGACTTTAGGTCGCGGAGAGGTCTGGTCCGGAAAACTGAAGAACCGCCGCAAAGACGGCAAGCTCTACGATGCGGAGATGGCCATTTCGCCGGTGCACGACGAATCTGGATCGATCACGAGCTATGTCGCCATCCAGCGGGACGTCACCGATGAACTCGCATTGGAGCGCCGGGTTAGCCAGTCCCAGAAACTGGAAGCTATTGGCACACTCGCGGGCGGCATCGCTCACGATTTCAATAATATCCTCGGCGCCATTCTCGGTTATGGTCAGCTCATCGCGGAAGCGGTGTCTCCAGGCAGTGAAACGCACGATGATATTACTGAACTGCTCAAAGCGGCGCACCGCGCCACCGATCTCGTCCGGCAGATCCTCGCGTTCAGCCGCCGGTCGGAGGAAGATCTCCAGGTAATCGAGGTCGGTCTCATCGCAAAGGAAGCGTTGAAGCTGTTGCGGCCTTCCCTGCCGGCCACCATCGAGATCCGCGCCGATATCGATGATACGGGGACCGCCGTCCTCGCCGATCCCACGCAGATCCATCAGGTACTCATGAACTTGTGCACCAATTCCTACCATTCCATGCGGGAAAAGGGTGGCACCTTGACGGTCAGCTTAAAGCCATATACGGTCGACGCAGCGACCGCCGGGTCGAATCCCGATCTCCGTCAAGGCGACTACGTCCGGCTCACGGTGGCCGATACGGGTCACGGAATCTCTCCGGAGAATCTGGAGCGTGTGTTAGAGCCATTCTTCACGACCAAGGAGCAAGGAGAGGGCACCGGCCTGGGACTCTCCACGGTGCACGGTATCGTTACGTCCCATGGCGGAGCGCTTACCATCTACAGCGAGGTCGGTGCAGGCACTACGGTCCACGCCTATTTGCCGCAGGCCAATCGCGAAGGGCAGGCCGAGGCGGAGACCATTCAAGACGTTCCGCCGGGGCATGAGCGAATCTTGTTGATCGACGACGAGGCGGCGCTGGTGCGAATTCTCGAACGGGGGCTCCGGAAACTTGGCTATGCCGTCACATCGGCGACGAGTCCAGTGGATGCGCTGGCGCAGTTCAAATCCGACCCAACGGCGTTCGACATCATCATCTCCGACTTGACGATGCCAAAAATGACAGGCTTGGAATTCACTGCGGAAATCCGCACAATTCGGCCGGATTTACCCTTTGTCATTGCCAGCGGTCATGCGGACGACTCTTTACGGGAGAAAATAGCCGGCATCGGTGTTTCGTTCTTCCTCGCCAAACCTATTCGGGTTCCGGAGGTTGCGCACCTCATTCGCTCCATCCTTGACAGCTAGTGAGGAATTGTCTGGTTTGGATTTGCGACTAACGCTCCAGCACTGACTCACGCCAGTCGGTACCTAAATTGATACACCGCGAAAGGTAGCCGAACCTCCCGAAAAACAGGTACAGTACTCGGAGACAAACTTCGGGCACTCCGTGTGCACACCGGCTGCAACGCTCCGGCGCGAACGGGGCGATGCGTAGCCTCCGGATACAACGTCATGGCGACCCCCGCGCCCATACGCGCCCCCGCGCTTCACGCCGCGATTCTTGTTATCAGCGCGGTTGGCATCGCGTACCAGATCGTGCTGATGCGCGTCTTCACCATCGGCCAATGGCACCACTTCGCGTACATGGTGATCAG
>CAZWDH010000327.1:0-7121 GCA_964632865.1 uncultured Nitrospiraceae bacterium | reverse complement strand
TTCGCGCGCTACGACATGAGCGAGTACATGGAGAAACACACGGTCGCGCGCTTGATTGGCGCGCCTCCCGGTTACGTGGGCTTCGATCAGGGCGGGTTGTTGACCGACGAGATCCGGCGGCATCCGTATTGCGTGCTGTTGCTTGACGAGATCGAGAAAGCCCACCCGGACCTGTTCAACATCCTCTTGCAGGTCATGGACCACGCGACGTTAACAGACAACAACGGCAAGAAGGCCGACTTCCGCAACGTGGTGCTGATCATGACGTCGAACGCCGGCGCGCGCGAAATGGCCGCGCAAAGCATCGGTTTCGGCGCCTCGGAGCAGGATCCCGCGAGCAAGGGGTTGAAGGCCATCGAGAAGGCGTTTACGCCCGAGTTCCGCAACCGCCTGGACGGGATTGTGTCGTTCCACTCTCTGTCGCCGGAAGTCATCAAGAAGGTCGTCGACAAGTTTGTGGGTGAGTTGCAGGGCCGTCTCGCGACACGCAAGGTCAGCCTTGCCGTGACCGATGCCACACGCGACTGGCTCGCTGAACGCGGCTTTGACAGGAGCTTCGGCGCGCGGCCCCTGGGCCGCCTGATTCAGGTGGAGATCAAGGACGCCCTCGCCGACGAGATGCTATTCGGACGTCTCGAAAAAGGCGGCAAGGTGCTGGCCGATGTGAAGGACGGGAAGATCGCCTTTGAGTACCCCGAGTAGAAAACCCGAAATCCGAATCTCTAAATCCGAAACAAATCCAAAATCCTAAATCGCAAATCCAAACGGCTGGGGGTTTCGGTGTATCCACTTTCGCGGCTTTTGAAGACAGTACAGAGCATGCACTGCAGCGAACGCGCAAAGTACCTCTTTCTTTGTTTTGAGCTTCGAATTTTGGATTTGTTTCGGATTTCGAAATTCGGATTTCGTATTTCATCCCCCCTATGCCGCTCTTTCGTTTAACCGACGATCTCGTGTTCCCGCCACCGCACTTGGCCATCGAGGACGGTCTGCTGGCAGTGGGCGGCGACCTCTCCGTGGAGCGGCTCCTGCTGGCGTACCGGTCCGGAATCTTCCCGTGGTACTCCGAAGGCGATCCGCTACTGTGGTGGTCGCCGGACCCGAGGATGGTCTTGTTTCCTGATGAACTTCACGTGTCGCGCAGCCTGGAGCGGGTGCTGAAGAAGGGTGAGTTCACGGTGACCATGGACACGGCGTTTTCCTCCGTGATTCAGGCCTGTGCCGAAGCGCGCGGACCGCGCCGGGACGGCACCTGGATTACGCGAGAGATGGAGTCGGCCTACTGCGCGCTGCACGACGCCGGCTACGCCCATTCCGTGGAATGCTGGAAAGACGGCGCGTTGGCAGGCGGCTTGTACGGCGTGTCGCTGGGCGCATGCTTCTTCGGCGAGTCCATGTTCTCCCTCGCCACCGACGCGAGCAAGGTCGCCTTCGTCCGGCTGGTCCGGCAGGTCGCAGCGTGGGACTTCCACTTCGTCGATTGCCAGATGCACACGCCCCACCTCGCCCGCTTCGGCGCGAAAGAGGTTGCACGGAAGCAGTTTCTCACGCTGCTGTGCGATGGGTTGAACGCGCCCACTCGATGCGGCAGATGGGAGCTTGAAGTATCGTAGTTGCCAGAAGGTTCGAGTGACCGGCACAGAAGCAAAACGCCCGGCCGAAGCCGGGCGTTTGGATTTGAGTGACTATGTCAGGATAAGAAACCTTTAGACTTCGACCGTCTCCGGTTCGTCCTGTTCGATGGGCAGGGCTTCGTCGAGTCCGACCTTGGCGCGGATTTGGCTCAGGCGGCCGGGGTGGACCACGTCTTTGGCGAGACCGACCCATTGCATAGCCTTGATGGTCCAATACGTCATGTCGAATTCCCACCACTTATGGCCGTGGGCGGCGGAGCGCTGATCGGCGTGATGGTTGTTGTGCCAGCCTTCACCGAAGGTGATGAGTGCGACCCACCAGGTGTTCCGGCTGTTGTCGGTGGTCTTGTAGTTGGAATAGCCCCAGAGATGCGTGGCGGAATTGACGAGCCAGGTCGAGTGCCATACGAGCACGGTGCGAAGGGCGACGCCCCAAACGACGAAGGATAGCCCCAACTCCCAACCGCCGACGGCGTGACCGATGGCGTAGAGAATGGCGGCGCCAGCCAGGTAGATGGGGAAGAAGGCTTTGTTGAAGAAGCGCTGCATCGGGTCCTTGTCGAGATCCTTAGCGAATTTCTTGCACTTGTCATACGAGTCGAGCTTCGGATCGTCGAAGAAGTTCCACAGGATGTGGGCCCACAGGAAGTTCTCGACCACCGGCGTGTGGGGGTCCGGCGCCTCATCGGATTCTTTGTGGTGTACGCGATGCGTCGCTACCCAGGTGATCGGGCCGCCCTGGAGCGCAAGACAACCGCACAGGGTCAGGAAATACTCGACCACCTTCGGCGTCTTGTAGCTGCGATGGGTCAACAACCGGTGAAAACACAAGGTGATGCCCAAGCCGCCGGTTACCCAGAACAATACAAGGCACAGGACGAGTCCAGTCCAGCTGAAGGTAAACGGGGCGGCAAACGCGGCCGCGTGAATTAATCCGATGACCGCGATGGTCCCGTACTTGACATGCCGACGGGTGACCCAAGACGGTAGAAGTGCCATGATTTGGAAGTTCCTTTCTCCTGATAACGCGAACGAGACTCAACGGTCCAGCTCCGCCGCGTTGGCGGCGATGTATCCGCGATTCGACGGGGACGTGGATATACCCACGACTGGGTTCGATCCGGCTCCCGCTGCTACTTGCCTTGCATGAGCGCACTGCACTCGCTCAGACGCTAGTATACAAAATCTCGCGTCGATTTTCCCGGCAAAACCTGACTCCCGGGGGTCCCTGTTTGTATACTCAGTCAAGGAGGATTTCGATCTTGCGAAGATTTCAGCTTTGTCTCGTCTCGCTAGCCTGTTCGGCTGCCATAACCCTCTCTGTATCAGACGCCGAGACCGTGGCCGAAGTTTCGGACGTGGCCCTGGTCTGGTCCGGCCATCCGGTGGGGTTTTCGCTACTTACCGCCGGAGACACCCAATACGTCGCCTACTATGATTCCGAAAGACGGATGACGGTTGCATCACGGACGCTCGGCGGAAGCGATTGGCAATACAAGGTGCTTCCTGAAACCGTCGCGTGGGACAGCCACAACTCCGTCACCATGGCCCTGGATGAGGCCGGTCACCTCCACGTGTCCGGCAACATGCACGTTAAACCCCTGGTCTACTTCCGAACTCTTGCAGCCGGAAACATCGAAACCTTGGAGCGAATTCCGGCTATGACAGGAAAAGACGAGGAGCGGGTGACATATCCCCGCTTTTTTGACGCGCCGGACGGGGCTCTGGTGTTCACCTATCGGGACGGTTCCAGCGGTTCAGGGAACCAGATTTACAACGTCTACGACGTGGACACCCACGAGTGGCGCCGGTTGCTGGACCAGCCGCTCCTCGATGGCGAGGGGCTCATGAACGCCTATCCCGTTGGACCCATGGTCGGCCCGGACGGGTACTACCACCTGTGCTGGGTCTGGCGGGACACGCCGGATTGCGCAACGAACCACGATCCCGGCTACGCGCGCAGCACGGACCTCGTCCACTGGGAAACTGCCGGCGGTGAGCCATTGACGCTGCCGATTACACTGGAAACGGCGGACACGGTCGATCCGGTGCCTGCGGGCGGCGGAATCATCAATGGCAACACGCGCATCGGCTTCGACAGTATGAACCGCCCCGTTGTGTCGTACCACAAGTTCGACGAGGGCGGAAACACGCAGATTTACAATGCACGGTTCGAGGGTGACCGCTGGGTCGTGTATCAAACCAGCGACTGGGACTTTCGCTGGGAGTTCTCCGGCGGGGGATCCATTGGCTTCGAAATCGGCGTAAGTCCCGTCGTCCACGACGGAGAAACTGGTCTGACTCAGGCGTTTCGCAGCAAGCAGGAAGGGAGTGGCGTCTGGGTTTTGGATGAGGAAACGCTGCAAATCAAGGAAACCTTGAAGGCAGAGAACAAGACGCCTTCTGAGTTGAGGGCTGTCCGCTCGAATTTTCCTGGTATGTCGGTGAAGTGGGCGAGCGACCTCGGCAGCGCGCCGGACGGGCGTTACGTCCTTCGCTGGGAAACCCTTGGGCAGAACCGGGATAAGCCCCGGGACCCGCCCTGGCCGGAACCTTCCCAGCTCCAGGTCATCCGACTGGATGATTGATCGGTCGTGACAGGTTTTCGCCTTGCCCGCGAATAAAACTGCTGGACCGCGACGTGCGGCGGGTCCACTCGCCAGTTGAGTTCGGCGTCGATTTGGGCAGAAACGCCCGATTCGCGTTGTTCATTCTCTACAAGTTCCCGTGTGTGCAAGGTGTGGATGAAACTCTGTCAATCGAAGGAGGGCTGTGCGGATGAAGACGAAAGCAATGCTCGGCGTAGCGACCCTGTGCGCGTGTGTGGGGGTCGGCGGAGTGGCCTTCATGATGAACGAGATGGCGCTGGCCGACGTGGCCGACCCGCCGGCGATCGGATCGGATTTCCCGTCGTTCAGCATGTCCGACTACGAAGGCAACTCCCATTCGCTCGATCAGTACAAAGATAAGGTGGTTGTCTTGTCATTTACGTCTCAGGGTTGTCCCTACTCCCGGGCTGCCGATCCCATCTACGCCAATCTCATGCAAGAGTACAAAGATGACGGCGTGGTCTTCCTGAGCGTTGACGCGGACAAGAACAACAAGACGAGCGATATTGAAGAGTACGCGACGTCCAAGAACGAAACCGGCAAGAAGCTTCCTTTTCCCGTACTGAAGGATGAAATGAACAAGTACGCGGATACCATGGGCGCGACGCGCACGCCGGAAATCTACATCAAGGACAAGGACGGCAAGCTCGTGTACCACGGGGCCATCGACAACCAGAAGAAAACCGACGATCCCGAATATGTGAACTACGTAAAGAACGCGCTGGATGAGGTGCTTGCCGGCAAACCCGTCAGCACGCCGTCCAAGAGCGCATACGGCTGTGGCATCAAGCGGGCCAGCTAAGCCGTGGCACCATTTATCGCCCGTTTTCCAATTCCGGCAGGCGCTTTTTCCCAACGGATGAGGCGCCTGCCGCTGGCCTTTCTCATCGCCCTATCGCTTGGCTTCGCAGGGTGCGGATTCTCGGACCCGGCAGAAAACGCCGAGCCGTCGCCGCAAACGGAAGTGGCCGATCCCTCACAGACAGACACGTCCGTGGAAACTCCGGAATCCAAGAGCTCTGACGCACCCGATAACGAAGATCCCGGCGTGACGCGGGTCGACAAGGCCAAGACAGAAACGCTGCTTGACGAAACCGGCGGCAAGGTGCTTGTCGTGAATCTCTGGGCCACGTGGTGTTTGCCCTGCATAGCCGAGATGCCCCATCTCACCGCCTTCTACAACGGGATGAACTCGGAGTCCACTGCGTTTCTCAGTCTTTCGGCAGACGGTCCGCGGTTCATTGACGAAGCGGTCGTGCCTTTCGTGAAGGAACACAACCTGCCTTTTCCGGTCTACGCTCTCGATTTCGAGGACCCCGACCCCTTGATACTCGCCGGGATGCTGGGTGTAGAGGAGACCGGGTGGGACGGCGCTCTACCGGCGACCTTCCTGTTCGACCGTGAACGCAAGCTGGTAAAGCACTGGTTTGAGGAGATCAAACCCGGGGAGTTGGAATCGGCGGTGGCGGGAGTGCTGGCGGCGGGCTAAGGGACGGACCTGACTGGACCTCTTGGACCTGCGGCGGGCCTAAAGGGTCTAGGCGTCATCTATCGAATGCTACTCCTTACAGGACGGATACTTGACAGGGGGATGGGGTTATGGTACCATGGCGGGCTGTTAGCACTCGATTGTATGGAGTGCTAACATTGTTCCGGAAGTCAAGCAGCCCCAAAATCATAACCAAAAGCCGGTAAAGGAGATAGATGCTATGGCGAAGCAGATGGCCTTCAATCAGGAAGCCCGCAACGCGCTCCTGCGCGGAGCCGACATCCTCGCGGATGCCGTCAAAGCGACCCTTGGACCCAAAGGTCGCAACGTCGTCATTGAAAAGTCCTTCGGCGCTCCGAATATCACCAAAGACGGTGTGACGGTCGCGAAGGAAATTGAACTGAAAGATGGCTACGAAAACATGGGCGCCCGCATGGTGCGCGAAGCCGCCAGCAAGACCCAGGACACGGCCGGCGACGGCACCACGACCGCGACGGTCCTGGCGCAGGACATGATCCACCAGGGCATGCGCCACGTCACTTCCGGCGCGAACCCCATGTACCTGAAGCGCGGGATGGAAAAGGCGCTGGCCGCCGCGCTGGACGCCGTGAAGGCCGCCAGCAAGAAGGTGCGCAACAGCGAGGACATCGCCCATGTCGCCTCCATCTCCGCGAACGGCGATGAAGAGATCGGCAAGATGATCGCCGACGCCATCGAGGCCGTCGGGCAAGATGGTGTTGTGACCATCGAAGAAGGCAAGGGCCTCGTCAGCGAGCTGGAAGTCGTGGACGGCATGCAGTTCGACCGCGGATTTCTGTCCCCTTACTTCGTCACGAAGCCCGAAACCATGACGGCCGTTCTCGAGGATTGTTACATCCTCTGCTACGAGAAGAAAATCTCCTCGCTGCAGGACATCCTTCCCTTGCTGCAGGCCATCGCACAGAGCGGCAAACCACTGTTAATCATCGCGGAAGATGTGGACGGCGAAGCGCTCGCGGCATTGGTGGTGAACCGGCTGCGCGGCGTGTTGACCTGCGCGGCGGTGAAAGCCCCAGCCTTCGGCGACCGGCGCAAAGAAATCCTCCGCGACATCGCGATTCTGACCGGTGGCATGTATCTATCCGAGGAACTCGGCACGAAGCTCGAGAGCGTAACCCTGAAGGATCTTGGCCGCGCGAAGCGTGTGGAGATCAGCAAGGACCACACGACGATCGTGCAAGGTGGCGGCAGCAAGAAGGACATCATGGGCCGTTGCGAGACCATCCGCAAGGCCATCGAGTCCACCACGTCGGATTACGATCGTGAGAAGTTGCAGGAGCGTCTCGCGAAGCTCGCCGGCGGCGTGGCCGTACTCAAGGTCGGGGCGGCGACGGAAATCGAATTGAAAGA
>CAZWDH010000326.1:6170-7128 GCA_964632865.1 uncultured Nitrospiraceae bacterium | reverse complement strand
CTTGAAGGGTCTATCTCCCAAATCCCCGGCGTGTTGCATTGCCTCGCCGGAACGATACGTTGGCGTAAGCGGGAAGACCCCCCCTCTAGCTCCCCCCGTGGACAGGGGGAGAACCTGTACTCTCTGTTGTTCCAGTGTGGGTTCGAGGTAGTGGAGTCGGTCACAGGCTCGGAGGTCTTGCTCCCTCCCCGTCCACGGGGAGGGTCGGGGAGGGGGTCTTCCGATCGTGGATTTCGGATTGCGCATTGAATTGTAACCATATGATGTATATGTGTTTGGGTTGGAAGCGGGCCGACGGATTCGGTCCGAAGGCCCGAGTGGTCTTGGGGGGTGCACCCTGTTTTTGTTTTGACGGTTCAAGGGGGGGGGTGCGATTGCGGATTGCGGACTGCGGATTGTGGGTTTTGAATCTTGTTTCTCCTGTAACTATATACGGGGTAATGGCTTGTCTGGGGTGTGGGGTTTGGGGTGTGGGGTTTGGGAGTTGAGCCTGGTGGACCGGGTGCACCCCCTTTGTTTTTGCCGATTCAAGGGGGTCTTGGGGCTGGAGACCGGAGACTGGAGACCGGGGTGAAGAACGTCCCCCTTGATCCCCCTTTGATGGAGGAATGGGCAGGTGCGCGTTCCTGCCCAAAAAAACGGGGGGCCATAGGAGGGCGGGTTTTCCTACCCGCCACCTACCATACGAGCCGAAAACCCGAGAATGAGACCAATGACAGCAGTCGGTTCCCGTTAACGCCGTTGGCGCGCTAATCCCCGATCGTTGCGGTGGCGGGTTGGAAAACCCGCCCTCCTGAAGACGCGCGCGAAGGTCGCGTCCACGTTGGCGGACGGGCTGCGTGCAGGCGGTCATGGGCACAGTTCTCCCTATAGGTATTGCGCGGGGTGTTGCAGCGGGGGCATTCAGGCAGGAAGGCTGGAGATTGTCCGACAAACGATTACAGTCTTACCTGATTGC
>CAZWDH010000326.1:0-6160 GCA_964632865.1 uncultured Nitrospiraceae bacterium | reverse complement strand
GCCGTACACGAGTATATCTAGTATCATCCGCTGTATCGGGTTTGGGGGGCGAGAGCACATATGGCGGAAAGATCTGACAATTCATCGCGAGAGAAAGCGATTCGTCTGGTCGAATACCTTCAACGACTGGCGACACTGCGTACAAAACCGATTCGCGACATTGCCGATTACGATAAGGTCTTCTGGATTTATAGCATTCCGCGTGAACGAGGCTGCTTCACTCAGGCGTGGGGACAAGATGAAGAGCATGAATTAGAAGACTGGTTGGAAGTGCAAAACCGGCGTGAGCCGGAATTGCCCGTCCCACCCGCTCAGTGCACAGAATGGGTGAATCAGCATTCGCTTCGAAACAAAAACGACATCCCCGAACTCCCATCGGAAATCCCACTGCAAATCCCGAATCCAGATTGGCGCGAGGGTTCGGACCAGCCTGAAACCATCTCGCATGTCGAACGACTTGAGGATCATCCCGAGGTTGAAAGGGCATGGTCTAGGTACGTCGAAGACAAGTGGCTTCCATGGACGGGAGAGCACAACGCGTGGGAGAAATTGCACCGGGTCTATTCCGCGCTGTTCGGTATCCATCAAGAACAACTCCGGCTTGGCGAAGAATACGAACTCGTGCTCGGACTGGGTCTGCTGACATGGCAAACACCCTCCGGGCAGCGTGTCCGGCGTCATTTGATTGTCGCCGACGCCATTCTTGATTTTGAAGCCCGCTTGGGAAAATTCACCGTTCGCCCCCACACCGAAGGCGCGAAACTGCGGCCCGAACTCGACATGCTTGACATCGAGGAGCAACCAGCGCGCGCGGAGGAAACCGCGAAGGCTTCAGTGGGCGCAGCCGAAGATGATCCATGGGAAAAAGGATGTGTCGAAGGGGTTCTCAAGTCGTTGGTGCATTCGATCAGTTCGCAAGGTGAGTTTGACGACTCCCTAGAAACGAAAAACCTCCGCGCTTCGGAAAAGCCCATCGTGGAATATGCTCCCGCCTTGATCCTGCGCAAGCGTTCCGCCAAGGGCCTAACCGAAACCTTGAAATGGATCAAGGAGCAGATTGAAAACGGCGAAGTCATCCCCGGAGAATTCGCCGATCTTGCTGAAATCCGTTCGAACGATGTCCGTGAATTGAGCGACGAACCGGAAGAGGCTAATGCTGCATTCGACGGGGAGGTCTTCTTCCCCAAACCATCGAACGATGAGCAACGCCGCATTGTAGAGAAGATTCGAGTGGCAAGCGGTGTTTTGGTGCAAGGGCCGCCAGGTACAGGAAAATCCCATACCATCGCGAATCTGATCTGCCATCTGCTCGCCACAGGCCAGCGAATACTCATTACGGCGAAAACGCCGCGTGCGCTTCAAGTTCTTGAAGGACTTGTTCCGGAAGAACTACGCCCGCTCTGCATCAATCTGCTTGGGAGCGGTATTGAGGAACGCCGCTCTCTTGAATCGAGTGTTGGCGGTATTCTGCGCAAGAATGAGGAGTGGGACGAGGATCGCGCGAAACGAGAGCGGAAGGAACTAGAAGATCGCTTGCGGAAACTCCGGGAGGAAAAGGCCAAGGTTAACCGGCGGCTCCGCGACATTCGAGAGTCCGAAACACATACGCAGTCTGTTGCGGAAGGGGCTTATCGAGGCACGGCGGCCAGAATCGCCGAAGCGGTGAACCGGGATCGAGCCGACTACGAATGGTTCGCGGATACCGTTCCCCCGGATATGACGTGTCAGATTTCTACAAACGATTTGCGAAGCGTACTTGCAGCGCTGTGCCATTTCACCCCAGAAAAGCGTCGGGAACTGGGCCTTACATGGCCGGAAGGGTTGGCATCCCATGAGCGACTTGCCAATCTCGTGATGAATGAAGCAAGCGCACTTGAAGAAGAGATAAGCGCGGCGCATGGAGCCGATGAAGAGTTTGCCGATCTGTTGGCAAGAAACAATCCTTCGGCCATCGAGGCGATTCGTAACGCCTTCTCATCTTTTCTGGACTCTGTCAGGAGACTTCGTGCAACACCTCATTCATGGATGCATGATGCCTTGCGCGATGTATTGGGCGGCAACTCGTCCCTGTGGCATGAACTTCAACGTGTTACTCGCCATGTTATTGCATCGATTGAAGAACTCGTCGCGACAGCCGACGAGACCCGAGTCGAGTTCCCAGACAGTACCGATATCAGGTCGTTGTATGAAGACGTCCGCAAACTTACAGAACACATGGAGAATGGCGGCAAACTGGGGTGGTGGGTGTTTCGGCCCAAACCTGTGAAACAGCGGTTATATGTTATCAAGACGGTGAAGATCGGCGGACGCCAATGCTCCACGGTCGAACATTTTTCGGATCTTGCCGATGCGCTGCACGTTCGTATTGAATGTGAAAAGGCATGGGGGTTCTGGAAAGGGCGTAGTGAAAAGGTTGAAGGGCCGTACGCTCTCCAATTGGTCGCACTTAAGGCGTTGCGCGATGCGCTCGAGAACGCCTTGACGCTTGAAGAACTCATTGCCAGGTGCCTGGAGGCGATACGCCGATATTCGGGTATGGGCGAGCCTGTATGGACCGACGAAGCCCAAATTGAGAGGACTATCTCCTCGTGCCGCCTTGCACTGGCCCGCATCCGCAAGCGGCTTGCCGCCGAGGAAATCCAAAGCGTTGAGGCACCGATCTCTCGCATGGCCGCCAAAAGCGGCGCACACCCGGTGACGAGCGAATTGCTGACCGCAATTCGCAGCCGCGACATAGATAGGTTCCTGCGGTGTGAGAATACGGTTCAGAATTTGAAACGACAGCGCCAGCAGCTTCAGAAAGTGGATGATTATCTCTCGAAACTGCGTCGCTTGCTTCCGCAGTTCACGAAATCCTTGGAACAAACGTGCAATGAGCAATATTGGGAGGAACGAGTCCAGCGCATCGGTGAAGCTTGGCATTGGGCGCAGGCGCGGTACTGGATCGAGGATTACATCCGGCAGGAAGATGTACCGGCGCTCGCCAAGCGAGCCAAACAAATCGAGGACGAGATAAACAGCATTATTGCGAAGCTTGCTTCGCTTCACGCCTGGTCGTTCTGTTTCTCGCGGCTAAATGAAGACCATCGCCGACACATGGAAGCCTGGCAACAGTCCATGCGGCGGCTTGGCAAGGGGACGGGGAAGCACGCGCCGCGCCATCGTCGCGAGGCTCAAGGACACCTCAATGAATGCCGCGAGGCGGTTCCCGCATGGGTGATGCCGCTCCATCGTGTATGGGACACGGTGTATCCCGCACCCGGCGTGTTCGATGTGATTATCGTTGACGAGGCTTCGCAATGCGGCGTCGAGGCGCTTCCTTTGTTCTATCTCGGTAAGAAAATATTGATTGTTGGCGATGATAAGCAGATCAGCCCGGATGCCGTGGGTTTGCCCCGTGACTCGGTGCACCGCCTGATGGAAGAGTTCCTTCATGATTTCCGCTTCAAGTCATCGTTCGATATTGAAAGCAGCCTGTTTGACCATGGGAAACTGCGGTATGGAACCCGGCGGATAACACTGCGTGAGCACTTCCGCTGCATGCCGGAGCTCATTCGTTTCAGCAACGACCTTTGCTATTCGGACACGCCGCTAATTCCTTTGAGGCAGTATGGCCCGAACCGGCTGCCGCCGCTTCAGCATGTCTTTTTGAGCGGCGGGTATCGCGAGGGTTCAAACAACAGGACGATCAACCGGCCGGAAGCCGAAGCTATTGCCGAAAGAATCTCGGAGATGTGCGACGACAGCCGGTACGATGACAAGACGATGGGCGTGGTGGTGCTTCAAGGAGAGGCGCAAGCACAATTGATCGAGAATCAATTACTCGAACGCCTGGGAGCCGAGGAAATGGAACGTCGGCGTTTGGTATGCGGCAATCCATACAGTTTCCAGGGCGACGAACGAGACATTATGTTTCTGTCGCTTGTCGCGGCGAGCAACGAAAGGATCGGTCCTCTCACGAAGGCGGCGGACGAGCGGCGCTTCAATGTCGCAGCCAGCCGCGCCCGCGACATGATGATTCTCTTCCATTCCGTCACTTGTGACGATCTCAGTGCTTCCTGTCTTCGGCGCCAATTGCTAGATTTCTTCGAAAATACAAGACCGCAGCGGATTGCCGGAATTGACCGTGATGAACTGGAACGAAGGGCCGCGCAGGACAATCGCCTCATTGTAAAGCCACCCTCGCCATTCGATAGCTGGTTTGAGGTTGATGTGGCTTTAGAAATTCTTCGCAGAGGCTTTACCATACTTGCTCAGCATGAAGTCGCGGGTAAACGTATCGATCTCGTGATTGAGGGTGGGCAGGCGAGGCTGGCAGTAGAATGTGACGGAGATCATTGGCATGGGGCTGACCGGTACGAGGCTGATATGCAGCGTCAACGTCAGCTGGAACGTTGCAGATGGGAATTCTTCCGCGTGACAGAGTCGGCCTTCTATGCCAACAAGGACAATGCACTTGTTGGACTTTGGCAGGCCTTGGAGGAGCGAGAGATCTTTCCAAGTTTGCGCGGTGTAGATTTGTCCGCTGAAAACGACTTGGAAGAAAATGAATTTGACGAATCTGAAGCTGATTCTGCGGAAGCTGAGAATGATGATGACGATTACCAATCGGATATTTCGGAGACGGAGATTATTCCTTCAGGCAGGCGGGTGGATGATGTAACTGCTCCCGAAATTAGAAACGCCATTCTCCAAGCATTGTCAAAGTGTCCAAATCAATCCAGCAAGGAAGACTCACTTACAAAGCTCGTTCTTAGGGAATTGGGTGTCTTGACCCGTGGAAGGCCTCGCGCGATGTTCGAAAGGCGCGTGATGCGAGGTCTTGGTGTTCTTGAGAAGCGAGAACTTGTCGAACGATACCGGTCAAAGAACAGGCGGGTGCGTTTACTTATCCATGGCGATCAACTCCAATTCTAATAGCTTCCTGCCAAGGCTCTCCAAACTAAAAGTAGATCGTTTTGCCGTTAGGATCGTCGAAGCTGAGCGGTGATTGTCCGACAAATCACAGTAAGGACTTTCAGTCCGCAGGCAACGCTCTACGGAGCGACCTATTGCGCCTCCCAGTGGGGCGCTTTTTTTATTGCGGAATGCGAATCGATGAGTGATGAGTGATGAGTGCGAAATGGGGGCGTCGAGGAAGAGTACACGGGCGGGACGCCCATGCTCCTTGCTACGCGGGCGGAGTTTGTTAGTCGGGATTTTCTTCTTCCTTCGAGGCGGCCTCGATTTGTCTGCGCTCCTTTTGGATTTCGATCCGCAGTTTCCCGTACCGCTCTGTCAACCGCACGGATAGACTTTCGACCACCTGTTTGCCGTACTCCGCGCGCTCCTCGCCGCCTTGCGTGTGATCCGGTTCGGTCATGGTATCTTGCTGCTCACCATTTTCGTTTTTTGATTTTGGCTTCGAGGGCTTTCAGTTCGGCCTCGTCCTGTCGATCGGCTTCCCTGGCTTCCCGCTCTTTGCGCTGCTGGTCGTATTCCAGATAGCGCGCGGCGGTTTGCTGCTCCATCTGCGAATGGCTGACAGAGCCCGCATGACTGAGCAGGGGAAACCCGTTGGACGTGATGATCTGATCCACATTCTGCTTCCAATAGCTCATGCGGGTCTCCCGTCGGGCCTTGGCGCGCAGTTCCGCCGTTTCCAGGAATATGACCACCAAGCGGTTCAGCGTATCGATCTCGTCTTCGGTCAGGTAATTCTTTGCGACCAGAATGTCCTGCTTGCGCACCTGGGTGCCTTTCCAACTCAGCAGGCCGAAGTGGGGATCGTCCGGATTGGCGCGCGCGGTGATGAGTTCGGCGGCGGTTTGCCGCGTAACGGCGTAAAGCAGGAGGTTCTGCACCGTGGCAAAGAAGGTTTGCGTGGCCTGGTCCGTCTTGTCGTAGTCGCTGCTGAGGGCGAAGAGGTCCCGCACCTTTTGATAAAAGCGCTTTTCCGAGGCCCGGATGTCCCGGATGCGCTCCACCATCTCATCAAAGTAATCCGGGCGGCCGTCGGGGTTCTTCAGCCGCTCGTCATCCATCGCAAAGCCCTTGACCAGGTATTCCTTGAGGATGGTGGAGGCCCAGCGGCGGAACTGCGCCCCTCGGGGCGAGCGCACGCGGTAGCCCACGGCCAGAATGGCGTCCAGGTTGTAAAGCTGTGTCCGGTAACGCTTGC
>CAZWDH010000325.1:0-7146 GCA_964632865.1 uncultured Nitrospiraceae bacterium | reverse complement strand
ACTCACACTGCTCACGTTGGGCGGCGAAATCATTGTCTGTTCGCCGGAGTCACAGGCCGACGTCTTCTGGGCGACGGTAGGCGGGATTGGACTTACCGGCATCATCCTTACCGCGAAGTTCCGGTTGCAGCGCGTGGAAAGCGCCTACATGAAGGTGGATTATCGCCGGCTCAAGAACATCCAGGAAACCCTGGATACCATCCGCGAGACCGATGCCCGGTACCAGTACTCGGTGGCGTGGGTGGACTGCCTGGCGCGAGGCGGTTCCTTGGGGCGCTCTATACTCATGCTGGGTCAACACGCAACGCCCAACGAGCTGCGGCCCGGTACAGGCGACCCATTCGATGCGCGCGCGAGAAAGAAACCCGGGGTGCCATTCGATTTTCCCGGGTTCGCGTTGAATCCGTTGAGCATTCGCGCGTTCAACGGCGCGTTCTACGCGATGCACCCATCCCGAGACGGCAGAATTATCGATTACGACAGCTACTTCTATCCCCTCGACGCGGTCAACAATTGGAACCGCATCTACGGCAAGCGCGGTTTCACACAGTATCAAGCTACGTTTCCAACCGGAAAGGAAGACGGCCTCGTTCAACTGCTCGAACGTCTTAGCGCCGCTTCCTGCGCGTCATTCCTGGCAGTGCTGAAACGATTCGGGCCCGAGGGGAAAGGCCTGCTTTCCTATCCCTTCGAAGGCTACACGCTCACGCTGGACATTCCCATGCGCGAGGGCCTGCTCGCGTTTCTCAGCGATTGCGATCGGCTTGTGCTTGAATATGGCGGACGATTATACCTCGCGAAAGACATGTGCATGAGCGCGGATTCCTTTGCGGCCATGTATCCGCGAGCCGGCGAATTTCGGAAGCTGCGGCACGAGCTGGATCCCAAGGGCGTGCTTTCCTCGCGCATGGCGCGGCGGCTTCGGCTGGCGGAGGATACGACGTCATGAGCGACGGTGCGAAAATGATCGTCATCCTCGGCGCGACATCGGCCATGGCGCGCGCGTTGGCCGACGAATTTGCGAAAGCGGGTCACCCGGTGATCCTTGCCGCGCGCGACGACGAAGAAACTGCCCTCATCGCCGCGGACATTCGCACTCGCTACGAGGTTAACGCGATTCCCATGCATTTTGAGGCGGAAGCCTTCGAGGAACACGAAACCTTCGTGAGTTCCTGCATCGAAGCCGGGAAAAACGCGCTTGGCGGCGTGGTGCTTTGTTATGGGTTCATGGACGAGCAGCCGAAGGCCCAAGCCGATTTCGACACCGCCCGGCGCACCATCGACGTGAACCTGACTTCCGCCATCTCCGTGCTGGAGAAGTTCGCTGCCCACTTTGAAGCGCGCGGCGAAGGGTTCATTGCCGCCATCTCCTCCGTTGCAGGCGATCGCGGACGGCAGAGTAACTACATCTACGGCGCGTCCAAGGCGGGCCTCAGCGCGTACTTGGAAGGCCTGCGCAACCGCCTTTACCATCACGGCATCCACGTAACCACCATCAAGCCCGGCTTCGTCGATACCAAAATGACCTTCGGGTTGCCGGGCCTGTTTCTCGTGGCCTCGCCGCAACAAGCTGCCAAGGCGATGTACAAGGCCATCGTCAAACAGAAGAACACGGCCTACGTGCCGTGGTTCTGGCGCTACATCATGCTCATCATCCGCCACGTGCCGGATTGGCAATTCAAGAAAATGAAGATGTAAAGGTTTCCGGTCAATCCCCGCGAAAGTAGAGCCCCTCAAAATGATCCGGGTCCTGCGTGGACAGCTTCTCCGTGAACCAGCCAACCAACCCTTCGGGGGTCTTGATTAAATAGTCGTCGTCCCGGTTGAGCAGGATTTCCACCTCGGTTCCCGCTGGCAACTCGGCAACCGTTTCCCCGCCTTCCAACGCGCTGCGCAATGTCACCGGCTTCAGTGTCATGGTCGACAACCCGACGTAGTAGTAGGGCTGGGGCACTTCCTCCAGTCCTTCGTCCGTAACGCGGTACTTGCGCCGTTGGTCGAAGGTCGTATTCGTGTGGCCCGACACGTACAGAAACCCATCGCCGGGAATCGTCAGTGTCAAACCGTTCATCGAGCCGAGGTAGGCGTCATCGGTAGGCTCTGTTCCGCGTACCACCTGAAAATTGGGATCAGCGCTGGGACCCGGATCGAAAATGATGAGGAAAACCTCCTCGGAGTCCGGCGCAAGTTTCGTCGCAATCACTTCGTGCATATCCCACCCTGCGCCGGGGTCGAAAGTCTTATTCACCGGTTCCGCCAGGGCCGGGTTGTATCGGATGCGAACGGTGTCGTTTGGGAACTCGAGCTTTAGCGTCCATTCGGCGAGGGGTTCGGCCGCGGGTACTGCAGCGATAGCTGCAAGAGAGAGGACGAATATCGACAGGCTTCTGGGGGTAAACATCGGTTGCGATTCCTTATTCGCCTTGCTAACGGGTTTGTTCATGTCGTCACCAGTGACGCGCCGCGATCGGCGCGCAATTCTTATCCGTCGCGGTCCTGCAAATCAATCGGGCTGTGGAAACGATTCCCGTGTTAGAATGTACCTAAGCTGCGAAGAAATTCCGCCCCGTTCGAGGGGCGCATCGGTGCATTTTCTAACTGCAAGGGAGACCACTTATGATCCATCTCAAACCGATTTGCCGCATGAACGCCATACCCGCCCCCGCCGATACCAAGACCGAAGACCCCTGCGGCGGGTTGACGGGATTGGAGTTCAAGAAGTGCGAGAAGAAGAACCAGCCCGTGCGGTAATGGAAGTCGGGTGCACGGCGATATCTCGGCCAAGCCCGAACTGAAGCCACACAATCTGGCAGGCCAACAGGAGAATCACGATGAAACATCTTGTTATCAAGTCACGGCCGCGAACCCTTCCATTGAAAGCGGAGGAAAAAGGAGGAGTCATGATTAACCCCTGCCTCGGGCTTTCAGGAAAGGAACTGAAGACGTGTGAGAAGAAGAATAAGTAGATTGGGTTCACCGCGCACAACCCATTCAACTGCCGATACAACTGTGTGTAAAAGGGTAAGTCAAATGAGGAAGAACACACGTCCATCGCTCAAGAGCATTTCCAGGAAGCCGCCGATTCGGGCAGAGGCCAAAGGCAGCGACATCCAGGATCCCTGTGCGGAACTCACGGGTGTCGAGCGCAAGAAATGCGAGTGCAAAGCCTATAAGGGCGGCGTAGTATACTGACGTGAGCTTGAAAGGGGGAGCGTCATGAAACACATGCGGATACAAACCAAGAGCCAATCATTGCCCCGCCCCGCCATCAGTGTGGGTGGATTCGTCGCCGTTTTGAATTGCGATTCGGAAGGCGAGGAAGACGGGAAGAAGTGTGAATTCGAGATCACGAAGATTGGCGATCCTTCGTAAGTCAGCCGAATGGGACGCCGTGCCGCTTGGATCGTGACGGCGTCCCGTTTCCTAAGATCCCGCGGCCGCTTCCAACCAGCCTGCCCGCCATCCCGCGTGGCCCTGCCTGAGCGGCCGAAAAATACCAAGTCGTAGCGCTCATCTGTACAATAGGGGACCCTCAATTTAGGCAATGGCAAACGGCGCGCCGGATTGGATGTGGGCGCGTCATCTTTTGCAAAGGTAGTTGGTTGAGTTACATCATTCTGATCGCCGGATTCGTTTTCCTTATCAAGGGCGCGGACTTTCTTGTCGAAGGGGCATCATCCCTGGCGAGGCGTCTGGGCGTGTCAGACCTGGTCATTGGAATGACCATTGTCGCTCTGGGCACATCGCTCCCCGAGCTTATCGTCAGCGTGTTCGCGGCGGCCAAAGGCGTTACCGGCATTGCCATCGGCAATGTAATCGGCAGCAACGTCGCCAACATCCTGCTTGTATTGGGTGTTGCTGCTGTGATCAGCCCCGTTATCGTGGCGCGAGGCACGGTTCGCAAAGAAATACCGTTTTGCCTTCTCGCGGCCCTGCAAGTGGCACTACTTCCCAACGACCGTATCATCGAAGGGGAAACCCACAATATTCTGAGCCGAATTGATGGATTTGTCTTGCTCAGCTTTCTTGTGCTCTTTTTGTACTATGTCTTCGAACTGGCCCGGTCCTCGGACGCCGAAATGCTGGATGTGCCCGAGTTCACGACTACAGTCCCCCGTTCCCTGGGGCGAATTGCACTTGGATTGATCGGGCTGACCCTGGGTGGCCAATGGGTCGTCCGTAGCGCCACCGACATTGCGCGTGCGTTTGATGTCAGCGACGACATCATCGGGCTGACGGTCGTGGCTATAGGCACATCACTGCCCGAACTCGCAACTTCGGCCGTGGCCGCCTATCGGAGAAACTCAGATATTGCCGTCGGAAACATCGTCGGCTCGAATATCTTCAACGTGTTTCTCGTGCTCGCCGTGACGGCCATCATCCAGCCCTTGCCCTTCTCGTCCACCAACAATGTCGATGTGGGCGTGATGATAGGCACCACGATGCTGTTGCTCCTCTTCATGTTTACGGGCCGCGTAAAGTACGCGATTCAGCGCGGCGAAGGCGTGGTGTTCCTGCTTTGCTACGCCGCATACATTGGATTCCTTATCTACCGGTCGTAACGGGAGGCTGCCATGCGCGTGATCGTCACCGGCGCCAGCAAAGGGATTGGACGCGGCATTGCGACGTACCTCGCGATGGATGGTTTTCAGGTAGCCCTGCTCGCCCGCTCGAAAGATCTCCTTGAGGATGTGCGTCAAAGCATCGTAGAGCAGAAGGGTGATTGCTTCCCGGTAGTTTGTGACCTCCGCGATCCCGGCGCGACCGAGCACGCGATAGGCGCTGCGGTTGAGCATTTTGGGGGCGTCGACGCACTTATCAATAATGCAGGACTTGTCATCCGGAAGAACGCCTTGGAGATTTCGCTGGACGAGTGGCGGACGATGGTCGATACGAACGTCAACGGCCTCTTTTACGCGACGCGCGCAACGCTGCCCCATATGAAGCGGCAGGGTCGCGGCCATATCATCAACGTGTCGTCCATCTCCGGGCGCATGCCCCTGCCCGGCGGGAGTGGGTATGCGGCGACCAAATTCGCCGTCACCGGGTTCTCGCAATCCCTTTTCCAGGAAGTCCGCGATTTTGGCATCAAAGTAACGACAATTTATCCCGGCTCCGTCGACTCCGCTTCTCATCGCCATGACCCCAACGAGGATACGGGGTGGAAGGTTAGCCCGGAAGAAGTGGGCGAAGCCTGCGCCCATGTTCTACGCACACCGGCGGGGACTGTCATCAGTGAGTTGGAGATTCGTCCGGTTGGACGTCCGCCGAAGAAGTAGATACTCCGAAGTCATGACGATAGCGCGCGAGTAGCGCGTTGGGATCGTTCGGCACCAGATACAGTTTTCCGTGAACGGCCTTCGTTTCGCCCGCCGCCAGTCCGCCGATGCGGAAGTCGGAATGGATGCACGTGATTACCCCTTGAAACAACTCCTGCGTGTGATCCCAAGCTCGGCGCGATTGATTCCCGCGGGCACGTACACCTGGCCACCGGTGTACCGCGCCATTTCCGTTCGCGGCAATTGGTCGAGCGTTTCATACCCTTTGTCCGTGAAGATGAAGCAATGCCTCGGATACGTCCCCTGGGTCAATCCCGTGAACCGTTCGACTCGTATACAAGGCTGCGCCCACTGCACGTCGACAGATTGGTCCGTGGGATTGTGAAACGAAATCTCGAAGGTCACGGCGTCATCCGATGCGCGAATCCTGTGAATCGCCTCAACGCCCGGCTCGATGACGGACCGCAAGGTCAGTTCGCTTCCATCACCGGCCAACCCCACAAGCGCAGTCTCGTGTGGAATGACGGTCTCTGACCATTCACGTTCCGTTGACCCGGAGCGGCAGAACGCCTCCAGATACCAGATCTCCAGCGCGCCGCCCGGCAGGCTCGGCGACGTAACGGTCAGCATGTTCCCGGACCATTCGAGGCGCATGGGTTTAGGGTTGGCATCTTCCGGAGGGGCAGGTGTTGCGGCCAGCAGGAGAGCCGCCCCCGCGCAGAACGTCATTCGACTCGTCACGCTCGAACTCACTGACATCGTCCCAAGTCTCCTGCGTCGAATTACGTTCGGTCCAGCACGGCGGTACCACAAGAGTACCAGACAGTCCTGGAAATACGCTCATCTTCTCCGCGAGTACCGTTCACGAATCGCTATGGACTGAACCGCAACCGTGCAAACAATTCTGAGACCTGGTCGTGGGTTGCGGCGTCCCCCTTCCGGGCGCTACCATGATTGGCGGCTGCGCCGTGCCGCGCGCATTGCAACCTGCGGAAAGAGGGAGTTCCGGACCATGCCTGCTACCACCAAGACCACCTTCGGCCTCATTGTCGGAAACCGCGGTTTCTTCCCCGATGTCCTTGCACAACAGGGGCATGAGCAGATGACGAAGCTCTTGAAGAAACTGGGCTATGGCGTCGTGGTTCTCAGGCCCGGCGACACCAAGTTCGGGTCGGTGGAAACCTGGAACGACGCGAAAGCCTGCGCCGACCTCTTCAAGAAGAACCGGGACAAGATCGACGGCGTCATCGTGACCCTGCCCAATTTCGGCGACGAGCGCGGCGTGGCGGACACGTTGAAACTGGCGGGGCTGGACGTGCCCGTGCTGGTTCACGCCTGGCAGGACGATGCCAAGAAGATGACCATCAAACACCGCCGCGACTCCTTCTGCGGAAAGATGAGTGTCTGCAACAACCTCAACCAGTACGGCATCCCCTTCTCCCTGACGCAGCGCCATACGATGGACCCCAACACGAAGGCTTTCGAGGAAGAGGTACACACCTTCGCCGCGGTGTGCCGGGTGGTGAAAGGGCTGCGTTCGTGCCGAATCGGCGCCCTCGGCGCGCGTCCGGCGGCGTTCAACACGGTGCGCTACAGCGAAAAGCTGTTCCAGGAATCCGGCATCACAGTGGAAACGCTGGACCTCTCCGAAGTCTTTGGCCGGGCCGCGCGGATGAAAGACAGCGATGCTGACTTGAAGAAACGCCTTGCCGCCATTAAAGGCTATACCAGTACCAAGGGCGTACCCGAAGCCGCCCTGGTAAAGATGGCCAAGCTGGCAACGGTCATCGGCAACTGGATGAAGGACTATGATCTGGACGCGACGGCGATTCAGTGTTGGACCAGCATGGAGGAGTTCTTCGGTGTC
>CAZWDH010000324.1:0-7167 GCA_964632865.1 uncultured Nitrospiraceae bacterium | reverse complement strand
ATAGCGAGATGTTCACCTATGGAAGAATCTTGGCAAGTAATTAAACGAAGTTGTCAAGCCCGAACGCAAATGCATGAGACGACCGGAATCTCCTGCTTGCGAATACACTACTCCTTAATGAATCAGAAGTCACTAGAGATCCTTCCCTCCGCGGATAACCATCCATGCGAGCATTAGATGGAACAACCTGGGTGAGTTGAACCGAACCAAAGTGAGGCACTTTGTGTGCCACTATTCTTGAGGAACATGTGCAACATGGCGTATGATGCGATCTAGAGTTGAACAATGCTAAGTGGTTGGTGGTGCGCTAATCGCTTGAAAATCAGTGGGTTACACGGGATCTCAATTCCGGCCTCATGCCCAGCGGTCGCGGTTCGAATCCTGCCCCCGCTACCAAAGCAGTATCAGGGACTTGCGAGGAATCGCGAGTCCCTTTTTTGATGCCCCTAACGGGTTTTTGTACACAGAGTTGTACACAGTCCGTTCGGCAAAGGGACTTTTGCACATGACCCTAAACGTTGGTCCGTTGGAACCGATACTGCGGTCGATGGTCAAAATCCCGCCCCCGCTACTTGGTGCGTGTGGACTTCGGCTATATGCTACCCCGATCCAGATTGCCGTATTACTCGGTAAATCGAGGCACGCTCAATGCGCTAACCCCTGGCGGATAGTAGCCCGCGTACACTGTGATAGCGAAAGCGCCGGTGACTGACCAGTTTCCGGCGTCGTCGCTTTCCTGCACGTAGAGCGTGTGAGCCGCGTCGCTTAGCGGGGATATCGGCGTGAACATCGTGGCGGTGGTCGACGTGGCCCCCGTGGTGAGGTCGCTATCGTCAAGTTTGTACCGATAGGTTCCATTGCCGCCGCCGCCGGAGAACCAAGTCCAGGTCGGTGTCGTGTCATTGGTGGGAGTCGTGCCGCTCACGGTGGGCCCGCCAGGGCCGGTGGTATCAATCGTGATGGTGAAGCTCCCACTGTCCGACCAGTTGTTGGGACCGTCCTCCTCTTGAACGTATAGCGTATGATCTCCTTCCGGCAGTGCCGCACCCGGTGAATACAAGGTGTTCGTGGTGGTCGTCCAGGTCCCGGACTCGCTGTTCAATTGGTAGCGATAGTTCCCGCTTCCAATGCCTTCGCTGGAAATCCACGTCCAGGTCGGCGTGGTGTCATTAGTCGGTGTGAGGCCAGATACGATGGGGGGGTAGAGTCCGCTGGTGTCGATCGTAATGGTAAAGCTACCGCTGGCAGACCAGTTGCCTACGTCGTCGCGTTCCTGCACGTAAAGCGTGTAGGCCGCGTCTGCTAGTGGAGACGCCGGCGTGAAGGTCGTTCCCGTGGTTGTTGTCGCGCCGCTGGTGAGATCGCTGTCATCGAGCTTGTAGCGGTAGCTGCCGTTCCCACCGCCTGTTGAACTCCATGACCAAGTGGGCGTGCTGTCGCCCGTCGGCGTAAACCCACTCACGTTGGGCGGGCCGGGTGCCGTGTGGTCCACCGTGACTGCGGCGCTCGTAGCACTGAAAGCCAGCGGGTTTCCAGATGTGTCCTGGACATCAGAAAGCGTGTTGACAGCCAATGTCATCGTGCCGTCGCCCGATACGCCGGTAACGAAAACGGTAAAGGACTTCGGTCCACCGGAGATGCTCGTCCCCGTGTTAGTCACCGTGCCCGTTTCGGTAATGACGAGGTCGGCGTCGTCGTTGAAGTTCTGGACATCTGCACTGAATTCCACAGAGAACTCGATGGTGCTGCCATTCGTAGGACTTGGTGTCGTCGCTGTGATGGGTCCGGCCGATAATCCCGTAGAGAAATCAGCGCGGAGGTTGAGATCGTAGGGCAAGTTATTGGCCTGAGTCATTTGGATATAAGTGATGCCATCATTGCTGACCCAACTGCGGCCGTCGCAATAAGCGTCGGATTCGATGGGCAACACGTATTGAAGAAAATAGCCCGAGTCATACTTGACTCGAATGTAGAAGTCCGATCCCGGTGCGAAGTTCTGTGGCGTTGTCAGGGGAATTTCCACAGGCCCTCGTCCCGCGCGGGACCCGGACTGTGTAGTCAGCAATCCAGTCGGCGCGCCGCCGCTCCAGCCACTGAAGACGTCGATTGTGTAGTTCGTGGTACCCGGGAACAAGAAGTAGGTCCTGACGCGCTCAAGCGTACCGCCCGTCGCCGTGGTGAAATGCACCACCCCGTAGTCGATGCCGTTGAATCCGTATCCGTTGCCACTCGTCCCCATGGCATCGTACCCGAGGTAGGTACCCACGCCAGGCATCGGCGTGACCGAACAGGTCATCAGGGCCGTGCCCGCCCCGGTAAATGTGTCAACGACGATACCGGTGCTGGTTCCGTCGTTCGCCTTCGTGTTGGGTGTGCTTGCGTTGGTAAACGCGCTGGCGCCGTTGGGATACAAATCGTTCGAATCCCCAAGGTTGGCCTGGTTGTCGAGGTGGTTGTTTCCGTCGGCCTCCTCCACATCCACCTTCTTCAAGGTCTCGACCTTGTTATCTCTCACATAGTCGTCGATGTGTAGAATCAGTGCGCCGCTACCGGGCAAGTATTGGTCAAAGCCGGTCGACGCGGCGGCGGTTGACCGCTTGTACCGATTGCTGACCAGAAAATACTCGCCGTCCTGGTAGGGGTCAATCGGGATTAACAGTGCTGATGCGTTTTCGTCGAAGTTTGGCAGCGCGATCCCCGACTGCGCGCTAGTAACCCTCGTCGGCGTAAGCCACCCCAGTGCCATCTTGCACCAGGGATCCAAGTGACAGGGTTTGGCGCCGTTGGGGCCCAGCCATCCGCCGTAGCCCATCAGGCTCCAACTGCCAACACCGTTTGACCCGCCGTCCAAATCATACAAGTCGGGCAGGCTAAACATGTGATGAGCCATCTCATGGCAGTATACCCCGATCGTGCTCAACGTCGTGGCGCCGTAGCGTTCAGGCACCGTGAAGTAGTTGCGAATCGTTTTTCCGTCGACTACTACCGCTGAGGCGAGATTCCCGCTGTGCGACCATATAGCGTTGGTCCCACCGCCGCTTTCCTCGCCCTGCCCCTGGTGTGCCACCCCGAAGATGTCCACCCGCCCGTCACCGTCAGCGTCGTAAATAGAAAAGTCCACTGACGCATCGACCGCCGCAATGGCATCACTGATCATCTGACGGGCGTTCGCGTCTGATCCGGCGCCGCCCGTATTCTGACCGTACCAGGCACGCGTTTGAGGAAGCGTGCAGGTGTAGACGTCAATCTGCAGGGTCAGGGCCCCATATGAATTCTCGTAATAGTAGTCGCGGACGCTACCCAGGGCGCCATTGCTGTTGTAGCCGACGGTGTTGAGCAAGTCATTGAGATCCGCGCCGGTGAACGTGGTGCTGGTATCCGAAAAATTGGCGAAAAGCAACACCCCTCGAACCGTTCCGGTGGCCGGGGTTAAACGCTCGGCCCCATACCTAAGTTCGTCTGACCGTCTAGTGGCAATTTGCTCGGACGCCTCCAACCACGCGCCCTTTTCAGCGTTCAGGACAACCGACTTGGGTATGGCCTCTCCCACCCGAAATTCGCTGCGTATCAAGGACCCGTCGGACTTGGGGACTGAATAATACCAATAGCGCGAACTGGCATCCTCTTGAATGACACTCCCGTCTGGAGTCTCATAGTAGGCAAAGAACTCGTCGCCAATTGCACGTGCCTGAAAAGGGGTCCCATCCGGCTGGTGGAACGTCCAGACCTGCCCATTTGACGGAGCAGCTATCGCTAGGCTTGGTACAAGGACTACCGTGCCGACCAGAAGTAAGAATAAGGCACCCCGCCAGGCCCTCAACTTCGGTCCTGATAGGTAGTCACACGACGTGGCACTGTTTTGAAGGATTGGGAATATCATCCGCTTCACCGGTGCATCCCAATTCTATAATTATTGACCGAGCAGCGCATTTTGCGTATTCCCTCTTCCAGCTATACCGCATCGTTTGCCCCAACTGCTTGCGGTTAATCCATTTGCGAGCGTCGGCACAGATCGCTCTTCTCGTCCCGCGCGGTCATCAAACACTATCCAAGTCCCACCGAATCTTACCCTAAAATCTCGTTTTTGTCAAAACGCAAACCCCGCATTCATTGAATTCACCGATTGGTCATTATGCGAAGATCCCCCCTACGGATAGTGCGAGAGCAAGGACGGAGCCGATTTACATGCTCCCGGTATGGCATGTAGTCGAGGGTCCCAAGCCTTTTCTTTAGTCAACAATTTACTGCGCTTGGGTGGGTGCCTTGACTGAATCAGATCGATCTGCCTTGATACCCAGGGTAATTGGGTCGAATCGGTCCAAGTGGCGGAGTGAAACGTAGGCGGGGGCTGAGAAGTAGCTGCCATCGTGTACGAGCAGCAAGACGTCGGTTCGAAGGTCATTACGTTTGTTCGTTAGCATGCACGGGATCGATATCTTAAGGACGGAGCCCTCTTCGTTCAGGCGCGTGATGGACCCCTCCCCACGCAATACCGACGTCACGTATTGGGTGATGGGCCGGTTTCCATCCGTCCAACTGAAACGTAAGTCTATTGTGAGAACCAGTGTCTGACCCGCCCTCACTGCTCCAGTGAAAGCATAGGTTGTATCCTCGTAGTATACCTGTTGTGCATAGCTGTGGCTGCCCTTTGCCTCAAGTAGAACGTCGTCTACACGCAGGCGACAGACCGGCGGAATATGATCCAGTCCGTACGCTGAATTCAGAAGATTATCCAGAAATGGGGTTGGGCCATCGAACGCCTCCTCGGCCTCCTCGGGCAGTGAATAGGCCGGTACGTGCGCATTTGGCGACTGGATGTCTCCGGCGATGTGACTTTTGAACAAATACATCAAGGAAGGTACAAAAAGGCCTTCCTTCAGCATGCGCGTCTTGAGGTCGGGTGGCAACGCGGCGGAGGCGAGGACGAGTGGCCTCAGCAGCCTCGCATCTGTGCCTGACGCGCCGATGGAGTGCAGATAATAAGGGCTCAGGAACGCGAAAGTGTCGTTCTCGGGCTTGTAGGAATGCACCGCAGGAGAGACGAATAGGAAGTTGTTCTCGTAAAAGAGTTTGTAAAACTCTTGGAAGGGCGGCACGGATTGATTGGGTTCATAGAACTTGCGAAGTATCAAACGTGAGCGGGTCTCGATCATACTCTTTCCATCGAGTCCATACGACTGTACACCCATCGTGACCCTCGGCTGAAAAATCCGCTCCCAAGGCGGGCCAATTTCGGATACGGGCTCTTCGAAACGCATTTGAGGAAAGGCGATTGGCTGTAGGCCCGAATGTCCCCGGTCGTAGCTTCTAAAGGTGTCCTGCGTGAGCCCTGCCGAAGTTCCTTCCCGGTACCACGAATTAATCCTGTCGGCCCAACGCTTTCCCGCAGCATTTTTATACGGTCCGTGCCGCCAATTCTCGAACGCCAACGGATCTGCGGCGGCCGGCTTCGCCGCCGGCTCGGGCCAGGTCGCGAGACGCGTGAAGAGTCTTCCGTTGGACGGGCGGAATCCCGAACCATTGACAGACCTGAGAGAAAAACCGAATGGTGGAACCGGCAATTGGTCTACCATCCGTGGTGCAAACTGGGTTGGCTCTTCCCTGTCGGTGCCCGGCCGTTCAGCAGTATCCACCTGGGTCCGCTCCGGCTTATCTTCCTGCCGTTCAGAGGATGCCGCGATTGCCGGGGTCCATTCGAAGTCAGAACGGTTACTCAGTCCGGGTTCGTCAGCAATGCAGAGGAGCAATCCCCAGACGGTTAGCAACGTGTTGATTCTTGAAATAGGCACGGGACTTCAATCACCTTCTTTCGAGCTCGGCCTCGACTCAGTTGGATCTTGGCGGGTATGACTCGGTCAGAGTACTTATGTCCCTTCACGCGCGTCAATTGGACAGCGGGCGGCGTTGAGAATTGTGCCGACATGGCGCAGTCGAAGGGATAACTGATGTTCCGATGAAGCCCGAAACGCAGCACCAAAGGCAGTGGTATCGGCACGACTGGTAGCGAAGGATAAGGGAATAGGGAAACGGAGATTCGTTCATATCGAATCCCGTTCACTAACTAGAGGGATGATGAAATCCAACGCCGGCCGCTTGTCGGAGCGGCCCGCGCTCGATTTCAACCAGAAAGGGAGGACTTTAAAAGTCTCTTACGAAACGCGTCAAGAGATCGCTGTCTTACGACGCATCCGCGTGAGACCTAGCATACCCAGCCCCAGCGCCAGCAAGGCCATTGAGGCTGGTTCCGGAACTGCCGTCACGAAGTCGTCATACCCAATGATAGGCTCGTAAAGGCTAGTTCCGTATTGGAAAATTACCTTGTCGATATCACTTTCCGTGAAGCCACCAGCAATCGCGTCGGTGATGTCGAATGTGAAAACTACCGAATCCTTGATGAGCGCGAACCCGCCGGTCACCGCCGCGTTGCCGGTAGTCGTATTGTCACCCGCCGACGTCAGCCCGTATTGGAGACCGTCTACGCCTACCGGTCCCTGGAGGTTCGAACCCGGAAACGCTGGGTCACCAAACAGCGAGAATCCGGACGCGCTCACTCCGCTCATTCCAGTCAAACCGTACAGGGCGAGTCCCGTTTCATAGTCGAACTCACCACCAACCACGCCGCCGGGGTCCGTGCCGAGCACGGTATCGCCGAAATAGACCACGGAACCCGTGTTCAGAACCGCGCTCACTGGGTCGAAAACGTAGCTTCCCGTATCGAAGAATATCGCAGTGAGAACATCTGAAGGAGCCAATACATCAGCGGTCGACGTATTGGTTAAGGTTAAGGTGAGTAGGTTGCCGGAAACCGTGAACACGGCCTCGGCGGCAAGTGAAGTTCCCGTTTCGGAATTCGTCCCCGTGTCTGAAATCGTGAGCGCCCCCGCCGGCATAGCCGTCACAATGAGGGCTAAGAGCGCTGCCCCTCTCAAAAACGTTCTACTTCTCCTCATCAAGCCTCTCCCCAAGACCCGCCTCAATAAGGAAGGGTCGTTCGGCTCGACCAGGGGGGTCGAGCGCAGCCACACCACGCACTATTCTCCACAAGAATTGAGAATATTAAGCCTACCAGAAGCTTTTCGACCCCATATTGGATAGAGCAAGTCTCATGCCGAACCAGAAAAGGCTTGCCGTTGCACTGACAATATGTCAAGTAACTACAGGAAAACG
>CAZWDH010000323.1:0-7200 GCA_964632865.1 uncultured Nitrospiraceae bacterium | reverse complement strand
ATATACTAAAGTCTACGGTATCGATCTGAACGTTAGGAAGAATTCTTATGAGCGAACTGGAACAACTGGAGCAGCAGATTAAGCTACTATCGCGCGCCGATCTCGCCGCATTTCGCGAGTGGTTCTTGGAGTACGACGAACAAATCTGGGATCAACAGATTGCGGAGGATTCGCGATCCGGAAGATTGAATGCGTTCGTTGAAGAGGCAAGGGCGGACTATCAGCGGGGCGATTTGCGAGATCTGTGACGCATTCCACGACGCAACAATTCTGGCATTTATTCGATTCCTTGCCGAAGGACATTCAAGAACTCGCCGAGAAAAAATTCGCGTTGTTAAAGGCCGATCCGACTTATCCATCTTTGCACTTCAAACAGATCGGGTCTCTGTGGTCCGTCCGGATTGGCCAAGGCTACAGGGCTCTCGGCATATCAGAGGGAGATTGCATCTGCTGGCATTGGATCGGATCCCATGCGGACTACGACAAGATTCTTGGCCGATGACTTCCTAATCTTCACACTTCAGCCACTCATCCAACCAATCAAATGCTTCCGCCTGCATTTCCCCGTTGAATTCATGCGGCACGGGCCATAGTTTCGTGACCAACCGATCGCCGGCGTCCTGCGATTCCCACACGCCGCGCATCTTTACATAAGCGGCTTCCACGCCCGGCACGGGGAAGAGTCCATCCTCCGTGCCATTGAAGAACAACATGGGTTTCGGACACGCGATCGACGCCACATCCGGGTAATCCAGGATCTCGCGGATGCCGGGATGGATCATGCTGAAGCTCGAGTAGCCTTTGGTCTGATTGTTTCCCTGACTCGTCAACGTAGGCGTATCGCCCATCCAGCAGATGGCCGCGCCGGCCTTGATGAGGTCGGTCGCCGCGGCGAGGCTCCACGTGCGGTGCGAACCCATGGACAAGCCCATGCATCCGATGCGGCCGGCGTGGACCTCCGGCAAGCTCTGCACGAATTCTGCGCTGCGGATATCGTCCCACACGATGTTGCCCGCCCAGGATTGGCCGAGTTGCAACATGTTCGCGCCGAGCCCTTGCTGGTCTTCGTATTCGACGCCGCCGTGGCGTCCGCGGTCGCCCCAGAACAAGGCGTCCGTTGCAAACACCACATACCCGCGGTTCGCCATCTCGTCGCCGATATAGTTCCCGCCGTAGCATTGCTTGACCCAGTCTTCGGCGTCGGCGATCCGTTCGGCCGGTTCGTCGAAGGGCCGGATCACCTTCTCCTTTCCGATGGAGAAGTGTGCGCCATGGTCGTGCAACGCGACGATAGCGGGGAAGGGGCCGTCGCTCTTCGGAACGAGGAGATAGGCCTTGACCCGTTCGTCAGCGGAGATGTTGAACGCTAATTTCTTCGCCACGTACGAACCGCGATCCTCTTCGCCGATTACCTCGGCGGCGAAAGGAACACGCGGCGGCGGTGTATGCAGCGTTGCCAAGTACGCGGTCCGCGCCTGCTCGCGCCAATCGGAGAATGGAATCTGTGCACTGGCCCAAGCGAGGGAATAGTCCATGCGGCGCACGCGCGGCGCGTTGAACGTAGGCAGTAGATCGCGCACCCCGTAGTCCGCCGTGCGCTCGACCTGTTGCGGTGTCGACGGCTCCACGCGATTCCACCGCGCGACATCACGCTCGTACCGCGCTTTCACATCCGCCAGCGTTCCCTGAAACAAATACACAATCGCTCGTTGCGTGGTTGGTCCCTCGGGATTCAGCGGCATGGGTCCTTGCGAATGCATACACCGATGCGACGCGCCTGCGTTGTTGCAGATCGTGTTCGCGTGCTCCGTCGCCGTCGCGGCAATCCACTGCCCATCGCTGCTCACGCAGGCCAACAGTGGCACGTCCGGCCGCGGACGCTGTATCGTCTTCCAGCCGCTTTCCGCCATGGCGCCGGACATCTCCGGCGATTCGTTTCCTTTTACATACTGCACGTTACGCGGATTGCCGTTCGCACACGAGCCGAGCGCCGTCCAGGTGTTCTCCGAGAGAAACCACATACGGCCCATGAGGTCTGTTTCTTCTCCTTCGAAGACGCCGTCCTTCAATTGCAGGCACGGACCTACGGCGTAGGATCCCGGCGTCTCTGCTTCCGGCTTCGGCCATACCGTATACGCGCATTCCAAATAATCGAGGTGCGGCGTGAACTGCGCGGTGAACGTGGCGTCCGGACGATGGATCGTGTATGACACGGCGCCCGTGTGGTCGTCTCGCTTCCAATTGAGCGTCGTGCCGCCGAGTTCCTCTGGCGCATATCCGAGATTCGGGAAGGACACCCATTCCGGCGCCCACAGCGTAAACGCTGCCGCTGGATTCCCAGGATGCTCGACCCGCAGATACGAGCCCGCGTCCTGTGGCGTGAGGCGCAACCGCCGGTCGTCCACGCGCGCGAGCACCGTTTGTAGCGGCTCGTTTCGATTGAACAGCCGTTCCGCGGGCCGATGCGCGAGGTAAAACCGCAACACCTCGCCCCAGTACACGAGTCCTTCCGGGGCCGAACCGCCGACGCCGATACTGCCCTCCGTGTAGTCCCGCGACGGATCGCGATCCTCTGGTTTCGCATAGAGGTCGTAGATCGTCTTGCCTTTCGGGATCGCGCCCGTCGTACGCTCCCATCCGGACAGGCCGCCAAGCACCGCGCCCGTCTTGCGGTAACCTTCGATGCGGCATTGCAGCACGCGCTCGATGGCATCCAACAGACTGCCGATGTCTTCGCCGCGCGATTCCAACACTTCCGCCGCACGCGTCACTTGCGTGGCGTGCTCCAGGGCTTGACTGAGGATCAGTCCGCTACTGCGCGGATGCGGATACCGCCAGCCACCGAGCGGGTCCTGCGATTCCGACATAAAATCCGCGACCGCCCGTACCACGTCGCGCAGCTTCGGCTCGTCCGGGAACTCGCGCAGGAGATCAGGCAGTCCCGCCAGCGCGTAGCCGATAATGTAGGGCTTCGCGTAGCCAACGGCGAGGCCCGCCTGATCGTCGTCGATGAAAGGCAGTTCCTCGGGAATCGGTTTGCCGCCTTGATCGAAGAGGTCACCTCGCGACAACTTCTCCGTCAGTTCCCGGAACAGCCTCAGCGCCTGATCGCGATACATGGGATCGCCGGTGAACCGGAACAGCCGCATGTAGTCGGTCACGTCGCCGATGTTTCGGCATTCGCCAGTGTTGGTGTGGATGAATCCGTTGGCGTAGTTCACCTGCGCGTTCAACGCGGCGAGCATGCGCGGGTCGCCGGTTTCTTCGTAGGCGAAGAAGAAGGCGTCGTACCCCTTCGTGCAGAAGTGGGATGACCAATTCGTGCGCCATAGGAAGCTCGTGTCGCCTTCGTGTTCCTTCTCGCCCGCCGCCACGGCGGCGTTGTACCGCGTGCCGCCGAAGTCCGGCGTGTCGCCCCACCAGATGCTCAGATCGTACATGTTGGAGCACCACAGGGCAGCCGTCTCGCGCAAGGCATCGCTTGACGCGCGATAGGATTCCTCAAAAATGGCGGGGCAATGGTTGAGCCGGTTCATGCCGTAATAGCTCGCCGGGCCACCGGGATTGAACGCGGTCACGTTTCCAAAGTCGTCGCCTCGCAAGGCACTGGCTGAGATGGCTTCGCGGTGGAATTCCTGCGCGTCGTCCAACACTGGGTACAGTGACAGGTTCGGCGCGAGGCCCATTGTGTAGACGGCATCGAAAGTCTCCGGCGCAATGTCTGTTTCCAGTGCAGGTTCCAGTAGAGCGTTCACGGGCGTGTGGCCTGCGGATCCAATGGTGATCGCGGCCCGCCGCCACGCGGTCGATTGAAACGGTACGTGGTCGTCTTCCCGGCAACGCAGATAGGTGATCGGCGTTTCGCCGCCTTCGCTCGCTACGGAAACCTCGCCCTTCAGCGTCAGCGGGGCAACCGGAAACGAGACTTCCACCGCCTCGTCGCGCGTGAGCAATCGGCACGGCTTCCCTTCTGCAAAGGAATGCTCGTCCGAAGCTGCCACATCCAGTCCCGTCACGCGCCAACCCAATTCCGGTGCATACGCATCGCCTTCCGCTATGCGCTGCACATGCGCTTGGATTGTCACCGTGCCTTCGCTGTCCGCCCGTACCTCGACAATGCGCGGCCACGCCGTATCGGAAACCAGCATGCGAAGCCACAGGTAGTGCGTGCCCGATTCGACCAGCTCAAATACGCCTTCGGCGGGATCGGTCATCGCCGGTGCGATGACTTCCGCGTTCCAGGATGGGCCGCCGGATTCTTCGACCGTCACCTTGTCCGGCGCGATGGATATGACCGTGCCACCGAATTTCACGCGGTAAGTGTCACCGTCACGAACTGGCTCAAGTGCAGTGGAGGGCGCATCCTCCCGCAGCGCCAATGAGAAGATCACCGGTGCCGTCGTCTCAAATGTGTATGGAAACGTCACGATTCCCCGTCGCACGCTCGCGGGTTGTCCCGGGTGCCGCGTCAAGATGCGAAGGTCAACCGGGAATTTCTCCTGGCCCGATCGCGCGGTAAGGCCAAGCTGTACCAGTAGACTCGCCGGGGGAAAGGGAAGCGACACACGCACCAGCCGTGCACCGGGCCGGTCCGGCGTTACGGTAAACTCGGGGAGCGCACCCACTACGCCTTCGCAGACACCCTCGCTCGCTACGCGCGGTTTCTGTTGCGCAAAACGCGCGGTCCACCGTTCCTGCGGAGTCTGATCCGCAATGGCCAAGAATGTATTGAGTATTACTGGTATCGCGACAAACGCACCCACGCGCATAGCCCAACTCCCCTTCGAAGATCTCTAACTTGGCTGCGAGCTTGGAGCTCTCACGGAACTTCCGGCGCTTCCCCTCTCTACCTCCGCGAACCTATGCTAGCATTTCTGTGGGCCAATTGGCGGATTGCCCCCGATCGTTAGAATCCCATTTGAAAGGTAGGCAACATGTTTATTCGAGTCAATCGTAAGGTGTACTGGACGCTCGTACTTCTGCTGTGCGCCTGCACCGCATTGGCGCAGGAAACGGAATCCCTCGCCGCGCTGGCGGACTCCAATATGGATGAGAATGACAATGCCTAACAGATCAACGATCCCTATCCCGAGTACCAGGAAGACAACAAGCGGATCGACCGCGTCCACGAGCATCGCAATGTGCATGTTCTTATGTCGAATTGCTGGATGAACGACATCATGCGGTTTACGAAGCGGTTCGACCCCAAGTTGGTTTTCTTCGGCCACCAAGTCTGGGATCGAGTTTCCTACTGGGGCGATTCCGAATTCTTGCGTCTGACGCTGCCGCAGCTAATCGAATCGGAGTATCCGGTACCGGTGATGATGTGGGGAGAATCGCATCACTACGTGCCGTAACGAGGAGTGGTAAAATCTTCACCCGACCGGCAATGGCGTTCGGCTAATATTCGCGGGCCTATCGGCGGACGCGATCAACACCTCTTGCACTTTGCGTACAAGTGCCTCCGGCGTGAATGGCTTGGGCAAGAATTCTATCCCTTGTTCCAGCACGCCGTGATGCACGATGGCGTCTTCCGTGTATCCCGACATGAACAATACCCGGATATTAGGATACTTCACGCGGATCTGCTCGGATAAGTCGCGCCCGCAAATCTGCGGCAATACGACGTCCGTCAGAAGCAAATCAATTGTCCCCACATGCTTTTCCGCCAGCGCGAGCGCGCTCATTCCGTCCTGCGCCTCGATCACCGTGTATCCATGGTCCGACAAGGCTTCAAGCGTAATTCCACGCACCAGCGGCTCGTCTTCCACCACCAGGATGGTTTCAGTACCGTGGGCTAACTGGGCAGGTTCCGGTCGAACCCTCGCCGTTTGGGATGCTCCCTCGGCCTTGGGCAGGTAGATCTTGAACGTGGTGCCCTTGCCGGGTTCGCTGTAGACCCATACGTATCCTCCCGCCTGGCGTACGATCCCGTAGCAGGTCGCCAGACCCAGTCCCGTGCCCTTGCCCGATTCCTTGGTGGTGAAGAACGGTTCAAATATCCTCGCGCGAACGGCATCCGTCATGCCGACGCCCGTGTCGCTGATCGCGAGCATGACGTATTCGCCCGGCCGCATTTCCGGGTGAAACTTCGCGTATTCCCTATCGATGGCCAACGGTTTGATCTCAATTGTGAGTTTCCCACCTGCCGGCATCGCGTCCCGGGCGTTGACGGCCAGATTGATGACGACCTGCTCGAACTGGCCGGGATCGATGCGCACGATCGCGGGATCCTCAGAGGGGAATGTGACCAGTTCAATGTCCTCACCGATTAGGCGGCTCAGCAACTTGTCCAAATTCAACGTCAAGGTATTCAAATTGGTATTGCGCGGTTCGATGATCTGCTTTCGTGCAAACGCCAAGAGTTGACGAGTCAAATCGGATGCCCGGTGTGATGCCTCCCGGATCGTCTGCAACTGCCCCCGCAACTTCTCGTCGCCATTTGCGCGGCCGATCGCCATTTCGCAATATCCGGTGATGCACGTCAGGAGATTGTTGAAATCGTGCGCGACGCCCCCGGCCAGGCAGCCGATACTCTCCATCTTTTGGGAATGCTTCAACTGCTCTTCCAGGTGCACCCGCTCGGATATATCGCGCGAATTGATGATCGCACCCCGGATGTTCGGATCGTCCAACAGGCTTCGGCCCATGCACTCCAGCGTCCGCCAGCTACCGTCCTGATGCGCCGCTCTGCACTGCAGGCGATGCGTCGCTTCCGGGTGTTCGATGCCTTGGACAAGCGCCTGTGCGACCTGTTCGCGATCATCGGTGTGAATCAACGTGATGATATCGGTACCGATGAGTTCCTCCGGTGAATACCCTAAAACGGAACTCACGGACGGACTCACGTACCGGATGGTCCCATCCGCGTTGAGGACCGTTACCAGGTCCAACGCGTTCTCCGTCAGGGCGCGGAAATAACGTTCGTTGCGCGACAACGCCTCCTCTTCCCGCTTGCGCTCCGTCACATCCTGGAACAACCCTACCGTCTTGACTATCTTCCCGCTTTCGTCCGCGATTTCTACGGAGCTATCGCTGATCCATCGTTCCTGCCCGTCTTTGGTCAGGATCTTATATTCCATGTGGAGATTCCGGAGCGCTTGCGCTTTCAGCAGTCGCTTGACCATCGCCTCGGACATCCCCGCCAGGGGCCCCAGAAAGTGCGTCTCAATCGGCAGGCTCTGGAGCTTGTCGAAAGTC
>CAZWDH010000322.1:0-7206 GCA_964632865.1 uncultured Nitrospiraceae bacterium | reverse complement strand
ATTCCTCTTCGCCTTCGTAATTCGTCACGCTTGATGCAACAAGTGCATACATCGTTTCCCCCGCGAGTTCCTTCGTCTTGCTGGCCGACTCCTCGGCGAACCGGACCATCTCGCGTTTCGAACCGCCCCAGCGGGGAAGTAAGTGCCGCACCCGCATCTTGTACAGCGGGGTATACAGGGGTTCCAGCTCTGTACCGGCGAGAAATGCTTCCTCTTTGGGGCTCGTCGCTTTTGAAGAAACAATAGCGCGCACGAGGCCGCTGACCAGGGACCGTGATTGGGGCGCGGTTTCCCGTGGCGCCTCCATCGCGAGGTCAGCGAGAACACGATAATACTCGGGATCCTTGGGATCGACGTCCGAAGCGCCGTCCATCACGTCCCACGCTGCATTCATGTTTTCGTGATATCCCTCCCATCCCTTGCCAGTCACGGTGTGCGCGAAGCCGCTGCCGCGAAGGGCCCATGCCCGGTTGTAATAGGCTTGAGCCAGAACGACACGCCACGTGAGCGAATCAGGAAACTCGTTCTTCCACGCATCCATGCGTGTCATGAAATCTTCTTCCTGCTGAGGTGACATGCGGCTCGTCTTGTCGGTCAGACAATCGTAGAAGTACTCAAGATGCCAGTTCCCGTTATCATATCGCGGCTTCTCCTCGCGCAACCTCCTGACAATCGTTTCGAGGTAGCCAAACTCCTTGTTCCAATACAACCAGCCAAGCTCGGTGTCGCTAAAGTGCTTGTTGCGCGTGTAATCGTTCTTGTGGCCTTGTACCGATACATTCTCCCCCACGTTGAACCCGTACCAGCCGTTGTCCAGAACAACGTTGTCGAAGGCGATCGCCGACATTCCCTCTCCGTAGAACGAAACGCCGCTCGTCAAGTTGCCCCGAATCTCGCACCGTTTAATCGTTGGCCGGGTCTCGCCGCCGTAACAATACACACCGGTCAACCCGTTATTATCGACGAGGCAGGCATCCAAAGTGGGAGCGCCCCGGTAGAATAGGACTCCCCATCTTCTTCCGTTTCGGATAGCACAGTTGATGATTTCGACGTCGCTATCCGACGTCACTACGACTGGGCCCGGAAATATCACCTTGGCTTCGTCTTCAGCGTTTCCCATGCCGAGGAAGGTGATTCCAGTCACGGAACCCGTTTTCGTGTTTGTCACGCTCAGCGCGGGCACATTGTTGCCGGCTTGTTGTACGACCACCTTCTCGCGGTCTTCTCCTCCCAACGAGACCCCGTCTTTGAGTTGAAGCGCTTCGGTATACGTTCCTTGTTTCACGACGACCATATCCCCCGCAGATGCGGCATCGATGGCGGCCTGAATGCTGGGGTAGTCGTCAGGTACGGTGTGTATCTTCGCGGCGGAGGTTACCTGACTTAGGAAAGCCGCAATGCAAAACAATGAAAGTGACCGGTACATCACTCACTCTCCCCCATTCTCGTCTCATGGAGACTTGCTGCGTAGGTCGGCTTCTATCGCTCTTCTTGTACCCCTGTCATCTAGACTAGACTATGCCGCGTGTACGTGCCCCTGTAATAAGTGTAGAGCAAAAGTGGCAGGTCCTCAATATTCCCCAGGCGCCGGGTTGCCAATCGCGACGCGCTCGTTGCGCTACCGCCTGAAGAAATACGGCCTCGCGGAGGACGATTGAAGGCGGCAGGAGATTTGAGGCGACATCATCTGTCGCATGGACGGTATGGACTGTATGGACGCTATGGACAGGTAGGGACGGGCGATCGCTCCGTGTAGGACACGTTGCGCCGGGACTTGCAGCCGTTGGCCCTGTCGTCTATTCAGTCCCTGTCGTCCATCGTGCCCTGCGTTGCGATTCGTTCCTCGCGCTGGCGGATGAAGGCGTCGAGGACAGCGATCCGCATTTTGCTTCCCATCGTGTCGCCGGTATAGCCGTCGAGAACGGCCAGGTCGATCTTTTTGCCAAAGCGGTGGAAATAGTAGACCCAAACCGGGGTGTGGTAGAGCCGGAACTGTTCGACGCCTTCGATGTCCGGCTTGGAACCGCGGCGGCGGAGAAGATATCGGACCAGTTCTCCTCGCGCGTGCCGTTCCGCTTCGTCGACGCTGAGGACGGGGTCGAAGGCGTGTTCTTCGGGAACGTGTTCCTCGAGTTCCTCAATCCGGCCAAACAGGGCGAATTCCCCGTAGCTCGCGTCAACCGATACCCAGAGTCTGGTCTCTTTCGACGCCCGTGACAAGACCGCTTGGAAGGCATATATCGGCATCCACACCAATTCGATGGACGCGGGAAGCCCGTCCGGAGACGCCTTTACGGGCGAGCGGCGCAGGATGCCGTAGAGGTTGCGGGCGCGCGGCCGCCAGAAGATACGCGCGGCATCGGCGGCGTTGTAACGGAGGGGTAGGACGAGACGGTTCACGAGGACTTCGGTTTCGCCCTCTTGAAGAGCTTCCAGCCGTAGAGCGTGGCGGCGCCGCCAATCCCGCCAAGAACGGTTCCGCACGCAGCATTCACAATCGCTGCGTGAGGCCGGTCCAAGGCCCAAAGTGTACCGATGAGCACCGGGATGCTGAGCGCTAGGATGAACAGCCCGACGGCCATGTAGGTCTCGCCGTCCCGTTTCATCATTTCAATCGCGGTATGTTCCTCGGTTGACTTCTCGATCGTTGCGGGCATGGGTCGCTCCTCAATAGAAATAGAAGTACACGAACACGTGGGGAAGCATAGAGATAACGGTCCAGAGCCGCAAATCGGTGTACCAGGCCTTGGTGGGCCGTCCCAAGTTTACGTAGGACTCTCTCAGAACGAATCCCACCCAGAGCATAGTGCCCACGAAAAACCCTATCGCAACGATAGTCGCCCACGGTTTGTAAATTGGCGCGAGCAGGGTGTTGATAGGTGCAAAGAACACGTTCAGGATTGGGTAGAACACCTTTCCACAGAACGCTTGGATGACGTCCAACATTACGAATTCCTCTCTTTTAGCGCGTCCTGCGCCGCAGTGCTCTGCACGACCGAACTCCACACAAGACCGCGAAGCTTCTCATCCGGTTCCTTCGGAGTCAGCAAGCTCACGATGACGGTGGTAGCGATCGCGAAAACGAAGGACCACCACGCCACGAATAGGAAGGGATTCTCGGACGGAAACAGCCCGGGGGTGTAGTTGAGGATGAAACAGAAGATAACGCCCAGCACGAGCCCGGCCAGCCCGCCCCAGCGCGTCGCGCGCGGCCAGATGATTCCCAGCAACAGGATAGCAAGGGTCGGTCCTTGGAACATGCTCAGTATCGTCTGGGTGAAGACGTAGATGCTCTCCCGGTCTGCGATGGGTTTCGCGAGGATTGCTGAAATGATGATCAGAAACGCCGTGAAAGCACGGCCCATGTTTAGAGCCTGGTTTTCCGTGTAGGCTCTCTTGCCGGACCAGCGGCGAATCTGTCCCCAGATGTCGGTGATGAAGATCGTTGTCGCCGAATTCAAGGTACCGGAGATGCTCGACATCAACGCGGCGAACAATGCCGCGAACATGAGGCCGCGTAAACCGACCGGGAGGAGCAGTCGAATCATCTCGGGCACGGCGCGGTCCGCTTCCTCCATCGGGAGATCCGGCACCAGCACGAGTGCGCACAGCCCCGGTAATGCAACCATCAGCGGGATCATCGATTTCAGAAAGCCCCCCAGCAGCATTCCGCCTTTGGCGTCCCATTCGGTACGGGCGCCTAAGGTGCGCTGCACGATCACCTGGTTTCCGCTCATGTAGGCGATGGCGAGCACGATGCCAAGTCCAAACACGATACCGGTCCATGGGAAGGGCCCGGTCGTGTCGTGGGGAAGGAGGATCGTGAAGTGATTCTGAAACTCTGGGCCTTTCGCGAGAACCTGCTGCTGAAGGGCGGCCCATCCCCCGACTTCCCACATGGCCAGCGAGAGCAGGCCGATACCGCCTACGTACATGACGACGAGTTGAACCACGTCGGTGAAGACGACCGCCGTCAATCCGCCGGAGAAGGTGTACAGACCCGTGACGACCGCCATGAGCCATACGGAAAAATACACATTCCAGCCGAGGATCGTGTGCATGAGCTTGTCGGCGGTTACCCACAGCATAATCGCAAGACCAAGGAACAGTACGACGGCCCAGATGAGGGCCTGCACAAACTGAACGGCGCTGTTATAGCGCATGCCGAGGAACTCGGGAATGGTGAATACGCCCGTGCGCCAGAAATACGGCACAAAAACAAAGGCCGCGAATGCCATCGCAGGCATGGACCCTATCCAGTCGAAGTTCGCCGCCGATACGCCATGCCGGAACGATGCACCGGCGACCGCGACGAAGTCCGTCGCGCCGATGTCGCTCACGACGATGGAAAAGCCGACCGCCCAGAACGGCAATGACTTGCCGGATACGAAGAAGTCCTCTGCGTTTCCGATGTAACGTGTGCAGAAGAACCCAAGCGCGAGCGTGCCGATCATGTAGACGGCGATGATGACGATGTCAATACCGGCGAGACCGATTACGTTTTCCATGGAGAACCTTCCGCGACTTGATTCATCTGGCCTGGGGCGAAGCGCCCTGCAACCTCCCGCTCCAAAATACGGGCGTACTTTACCTGTGCCGCGCGGCGCCGGTCAAACTCTCGCCCCCGCGAAGACCAAGCATCAAACCGCGTCTGCGTGCCGGAGTCACAAACCCCCGCAGCGTGGTTGCGACGGGTTAGAATACCGTGGCACGCATTTGTTTATACTGTGTGCGCCGTGCAGTATCCCTCGCACGGTCTATGGCCTAACGAGGAAAGGGGTTTCCATGAGCGGTAGTATTCGCGTGACGGTGTGGAACGAGGGCATTCACGAAAAGGAAGTCGAGGAAGTCCGTGCCATCTATCCCAAGGGAATGGGCACTCAAATCGCCGGTTACTTGTCGGGCAAAGAAGGCATCGCCACGGTCCAGGTGTCAGAATTGGACCACAAAGGGCAGGGCCTGCAAGACGAGGTGCTGAATGCGACGGATGTGATGACGTGGTGGGGGCACACCGCGCACGACAAGGTTACCGACGAGAACGTCGATCGCGCGTATCAGCGGGTGTTGGACGGAATGGGACTGGTCGTGCTGCACTCCGGCCACTTTTCGAAGATATTCAAGAAACTGATGGGGACCAGTTGCGAATTGCGGTGGCGCGATATCGGCGAACGCGAACGCATTTGGGTCGTCGACCCCGCGCATCCGATTGCAGAGGGTCTGCCCGAGTACTTCGAGCTTCCGCGCACGGAGATGTACGGCGAGCACTTCGATATCCCACAACCGGATCGGCAGGTATTCATCAGTTGGTTTCAGGGCGGCGAAGTTTTCCGCAGCGGTTGCTGTTGGCATCGCGGCAAAGGAAAGATATTCTATTTTCGTCCCGGCCACGAGACCTTCCCGATCTACCACGACGAGAACGTGCTTCGCGTGATCTACAATGCCATCAAGTGGGCCGCACCCACCGGTGTGAAGGCGATCCATCGTGGAAACGTCGAACCATTGGAAGACGTCAATCCGCGGTAGCAGCCAGTATTCACACCGACGACGCGCCTTACTCAGTACTAAGCTACCACGCCCTGGCGTGGTGAGAATTCACAAGGCGCTGCCGTTCCGTCGTGCGTCATACGGGCCGGCGCACCGAGCGAGTGAGAAAAGGAAAAGAAGAACATCCCCCTTGATCCCCCTTCAAAGGGGGAGTACCGCGCCATCGCAATTCTGGACAAGTGCGCCGCTTCGCCGGCATTTCTCACCGCCCCGCAACGCCACCCTCGAGACCGAAGACCCAAATGCGGTGAGAAATGCTCTCGCGTAGACCCATAGGCTGACTGGTGAGGTTCTCAATCTACCTGCTTCGCATGAGAGAAATCGAGCGCCTTCGTCACGGAGGAATCGAATCCTGGTTCGTGCTATCCTATCGATGCCACGATACGGCGGGGCAAATCGCCGTTCTGAAGATCATGAAGGGGGAACCATGGATTTGCAGCAAGAAGCGTTGGACTATCACGTGGGGGGCCGTCACGGGAAGCTGGAAGTCATTCCCTCGAAGCCCTGTCAGACTCAGCGTGATTTGTCGTTGGCCTACACGCCGGGTGTAGCGGTGCCTTGCCTGGCCATCGAGAAGGATCCCGAGAAAGTATTCGATTACACGGCGAAGGGCAATCTGGTCGCGGTCGTTACAAACGGTACGGCTGTCCTTGGCCTCGGGGATATCGGCCCCATGGCCGGAAAACCCGTTATGGAAGGGAAAGCGGTCCTCTTCAAACGCTTCGCCGACATCGACGTGTTCGACATCGAACTGAACACACACGACCCGGACGAGATAATCAAGGCGGTCACGTTGCTGGAACCCACGTTTGGTGGAATCAACCTCGAAGACATCAAGGCCCCCGAGTGCTTCTACATTGAGGAGCGTCTCAAGGAAACCCTGAACATTCCGGTGTTCCACGACGACCAACACGGAACGGCCATCATTTCCGGCGCCGGGCTGCTCAACGCCCTCGACATCGTCGGGAAGCGAATCGAAGATGTGCGCGTCGTCTTTTGTGGCGCGGGTGCGGCCGGCATTGCCTGCGCCAACTTGTACGTAACCTTGGGCGTCCGGAAAGAGAATATCCTCTTCTGCGACAGCAAGGGTGTCATCTACGAAGGCCGCACCGAAGGGATGAACCCGTATAAGGAAGCCTTCGCAGTCGACACGGAACGCCGGACTCTGGCGGATGCGTTGGCCGGTGCTGACGTGTTTGCGGGGGTATCGAGCGCTAATCTCGTGACGCCGGATATGGTCCGCTCCATGGCCGACGACCCGATCGTTTTTGCCATGGCCAATCCCGACCCGGAGATCACCTTTGAAGATGCGGTATCCGCGCGGTCCGACCTGATTATGGCGACGGGCCGCAGCGACTACACGAACCAAATCAACAACGTCTTGGGGTTTCCCTTCATCTTTCGCGGCGCGCTGGATGTCCGCGCCACCGCGATCAACGACGCAATGAAAGTTGCCGCCGCCAAGGCCCTGGCGGAACTGGCGCGCGAACCGGTGCCGTATGCGGTCGAAATGGCCTATCGGAAGGAGCGTCTCCAATTCGGGCGCGACTACATTATTCCCAAGCCATTCGATCCGCGGGTGCTCATTTGGGAGGCCTCCGCCGTCGCAAAAGCCGCCATCGACACCGGCGTCGCTCGCCTGACAATCGATATCGACGAGTA
>CAZWDH010000321.1:0-7219 GCA_964632865.1 uncultured Nitrospiraceae bacterium | reverse complement strand
ACTTCGCGTAGAATCTTGGTCGCGTAACTGACCGCTTGCTCCAGCGGCGTGTGGGGAAGGACCGCTGCAAAGACGGTGCCGTCGTATCGCGCCAGCACATCATAGGTGCGCGAGTAATTGCGCAACGCCATGCCCAGTTCCGCCAGCAAATCATCCATCGACACGGGCCCAAGATCCGGATCGATCGCGTGAATGTCGTCCACGTCGAACACCACGCACGAAACAGGATAATCGTAGCGGTGCGCTTCTTCGACTTCTTCTTGCAGCCGTTCCAGAAGATAGCGGCTGTTACGCAATCCCGTGAGGTGATCCGTATACGCCGAATCCACGATGATGTCATTGTCGTTCGGCATCCGCTCGCGCAACTTCTTGGCGCGCATCGCAGCGTCCACGCGAACCATGACCATCGGCAGGTTGTACGGTTTGGTGATGTAATCGGCGGCCCCGAGTTGGTAGCCCGTCAGGATGTCTTCTTCGCTTCCCCGCACGCTGACGAAAATCACCGTAATCTCGCCTGTGACAGGCGACTCTTTCAGACGTTTACAGACCTCGTACCCGCTGATGTCCGGAAAATTGACATCAAGCAGGACAAGATCGATATCCCCTTTTGAACACGCTTCCAAAGCTTCCGCACCCGTGTGCACCGTGAACGCGGAATAGCCGTTCATGGTTAACCCTTCACACAAAACGGATGCACCATCTTCGTTGTCGTCAGCGACGCAGACGCGGTACTGTTGCACGGTAATCCCCGCTCCAATTCGGCGTTCTAACCCTCAATCGCGAGCCTTCCCACAGCAGTTTACCTGACTTTCGGTCATTTAGGCAAATGTGCCCTGGAAAGTGAATGCTCCGGGAGGTTGCGTTCATGTCTGCAATATCTCTAATATAATCAACATCTTGCAGCTTTGCGGGCCGCGCTGGAACGCCTGCCGCTGCCGGGCCACAAATTGCCCGCTATCACAGGGAAGTCGCGTAATGAGTCAACCATTCGGAGGGCGTCGTCACCGCCGCCGTCCTCACATCAATCTTACGTCCCTCATCGACGTGATGTTCTTGTTGCTGATTTTCTTCATGGTCTCGTCCACATTCCGCCATGGGTACGGTCTCGAAGTCGATCTCCCGGAAGCGGAGACTTCCGCGGAAACGCAATCCATCCCCGAAGAAATCGTCGTTGACGAGCGGGGGAACTACTATTTTGGAGGAAGACCTGTCGATGAAGACGGCTTACGGGACGCCATCGTTGCTTTCTTGAAAGAGAAACCCGACGCAACCCTCATTCTGCGTGCGGATGAAGCGGCTGACTTTGGCCGCGCCGTCCGTGCCATCGATATTGCGCGCACCGTCGGCGGATCAAAGCTCATCATTCCTACCGAGCGGATCACGAAAACGGGTAAGGACCCCGCGCCCTAATTGTCCGCCGCTTCCTGTTCGCTCTCGATCACTTCACGCGATTCCGAATCCAACCGCTCGAGCCGGCTGCGAACCGAACCTGCATATTCTGCATCCGGAAACCGCTTCAGATACTCTTCGAGAACTGATTTTGCTTTCTCGTTGTCGTCCAGATTCCGGCGATAAATCTCGAACAAACGATTGGTCACCCGCAACGCTTCCGACGAGGAACGCAAGTTCTTGAGGCCCTGTAGAAAGTAGGGGAGGGCGAGTTCGAGTTCGTCGTTTTTCATGAAGTTATCCGCTGCGCGCAACGGCGCATGGCTGTCTTTCGGAAACATTCGCGCGATGGTTGCATACTCACGCGCCGCCGCCTGGAAATCTCCCCGCAGTTCACACCCCGCCGCCGCGCCGTACTGCGGCACGCTCGGATCGAATTCCGCCGACGGCATGACCAAGTCCACCATCAAATGGGAGCCAAACGAGATTAACAAAGGTCCATAGAGGGCAAGCGCCGACGCGACCAGCCCAAGGGTGCTGAACACCAGCTTGACCGGGCTGTTGCCTAAATACATCTTCAGTAATGTGAACTCGAAGATGAAAAAGAATACCAGCGCCGCAATGGTGAAAAGTTCGACGGCACGGTCCAGCTCGGCGCGGTACACCAGCCGCTGCCGCAGGAGAAAGACGCCCCAAAACAGGTACGGAATAAGCAGGATACCCGACAGCACCCACGCAAAATTAAACATTGTCGCGTCGGTGTCTACCATCATACAGCCACGGACCTCTCCCAAGCTTCGTGCCCCAAATCCATCCTCATTAAGATACCGCGCATCCGCCCGGTAAATCCAGTAAATCGGGTCCGTTCTGCGTAAAATGCAGTACTTGTCACCCTTTTTGTATTGCCTTTGTGGTCGGACAAAAGTTGACTTTAGGGGGCACTGTTCGTATCATTGCGCCGCAGTACTTTTTCTGGTCGGGAATGTGGCGCAGTTCGCTTCGGAAATCACGCACCCCCATGCGTTGATTTTTCGGTTAAGTACAAGTAATCAAATAGCTTATCGGAGGTTTTGGGTTTCATGAAGATCGCGGTAATCGGTGGCGGAAGTTCGTACACACCGGAACTGGTCGACGGCCTCTTTGAGCGCCTCGACCGCATCCCCGTAACCGAAGTCTGGATGATGGATCCCAACCAGGAACGGCTTCAGATTACCGCTGGGCTCGCCCAGCGCATGTCGGAACGCCATGGAACGCCTTTCTCCGTGCATCATACGGGCGACTTGCGAGAGGCAGTCAAGGATGCCAAATATGTCGTGACCCAGTTGCGCGTAGGCGGGATTCAGGCCCGCATCAACGATGAGAAACTCGGTCTGCGCCACAACATCATCGGCCAGGAAACCACCGGCGTCGGCGGGTTCTGTTGCGCGCTCCGCACGATTCCGCGCATCCTCGACATCGCCCACGCCATGGAGCAGTACGCCCCCGGCGGCTATCTCGTCAACTTCACCAACCCTTCCGGAATTGTGACGGAAGCGCTGATCAAGCACAGCAAGGTGACCAGCTTCGGTCTCTGCAATATCCCCGTCGGGATCATTATGGAGGTTGTGAAGCATCACGGCTGCAAGATGGAAGAGGTCGAACTGGACTACGTCGGTCTGAACCATCTGTCCTGGGTCCGCGCCATCGCTGTCGGCGGAAAGGACATCACGGAAGCCGCCCTCAAAGGGTTCATGGAACGCGCCCACGAGGAGTGGGACGACGAGGCCATCTGCGAATCGATGCGCGAAGCCATGACCACGCTCAAGACCTTCTGCAACGGTTACCTTCAGTACTTCTACGCGACCGATTCCGCTCTCGCGAAAATCAAAGGCAAGGACAAGACGCGCGGCGAGGAAGTCGTCGAAATCGAAGAAAGCCTCTTCGAGAAGTACCGTCAGAAGGAGCTGAACGAGAAGCCCCCCGAGTTGTCCAAGCGCGGCGGCGCCCACTATTCGACGGCCGCCTTTTATCTCATCGACGCGATCGAAAACGACGCGCGCAACAAGCAGATCGTGTGCTGCCGCAACAACGGCGCGGTACCCACCTTCGACGATGACGTGTCCGTCGAAGTACCAGCCATCATCGGCAGGGACGGCGCTCAAGCGATTCCACAATCCGCGCCGAATCCCGCCATTCGCGGACTGATGCAGCACATCAAGGCTTACGAGACGCTTACCGTCGAAGCCGCCGTGACCGGTAGCCGCGAAGCTGCGTATCTGGCCATGCTCGGCCATCCGCTCATGCCGAATGCCAAGGGCTGCCGCGCGCTGCTCGATGATTTGCTTGAAGTGAATCGCGAACACCTGCAGGGTACATTCTTCTGATTAGGGCAGAATCCCTCGAATCGCTGGCAGGAATTCCAAAAGAGTGAGGTACGTACCGATGACCCAAGCCGTTTGTGAAACCAACCTCCCGGGTCGCGAGCCGACCGCCCGGGGAAAAGTCCGCGACATCTACGATCTCGGGGACCGTCTCATCATCGTCGCGACCGATCGAATTTCCGCCTTCGACTGGATCAATCCTGTCGGCATCCCCGACAAGGGTAAGGTCCTCACGAAGATGTCGCTCTTCTGGTTCGACCTGGTCAGCGATGTCGTGCGCAATCATCTCATCTCCGCCGACCTCGCCGATTTCCCCGAAGACTTCCAGCAACATGCGGACCAGTTCGAGGGCCGTTCCATGCTGGTTCACAAATGCGAGATGTTTCCCGTGGAATTCGTCATTCGCGGTTACCTCGCCGGAAGCGGTTGGAAGGAATACAAAAAGAGCGGCACTGTCTGTGGCATCAAGCTGCCCGAAGGCCTCAAAGAATCGGATCGGCTTGACGAGCCCATCTTTACCCCGGCTACCAAGGCCACCGACGGCCACGATATCAATATCCCCCCCGAAGAAGCGGCCCGGATCATCGGCAAGAATTGGGCCGACGCGGCCTCCGAAGCCGCCCTCAACGTTTATGCGCGTGGCAGGGAATATGCCGAACAGCGGGGCGTTATTCTCTGTGATACGAAGTTTGAATTTGGGACCTTGAATGGTACCCTTATTCTGGCGGATGAAATCCTGACCCCGGACTCATCCCGGTTCTGGCCGGCGGACCAGTACGAGCCCGGCAAAGGGCAGCCCAGCTTTGACAAGCAGTTCGTCCGCGACTGGCTCGAAACGACGGGGTGGGACAAGGATTCACCGCCGCCGCCGTTGCCGGACGACGTTGTTGCAAAAACGCGCGAAAAATACATCGAGGCGTACCGAAAACTCACGGGGAACAGGGATTTCTGATGAACTACCCGACCGATGCCGATGGCCACAGTGATTTGGGAGATGAAAGTGACCCTACTCGGGGGCCGATGGATGGCGATCGGCTCCGGGATGAGTGCGGAGTCTTTGGTGTCTTAGGCCATCCCGACGCGGCCACCCTGACTTATCTCGGCCTCTACGCCCTTCAGCATCGGGGACAGGAAGGCGCGGGGATCGTCGTCTCTGACGGCGGCCAGCTTCGCGGCCATCGTGGCGTAGGTCTCGTGTCCGACGTGTTCAAACCCCACCGCCTCAAACCGCTCCAGGGCGATCTCGCTATCGGCCATGTCCGGTACTCGACCTTCGGGACGTCGGTCCTGAAGAATGTCCAGCCCCTCATGCGCGACTACAAAAAAGGCGCCATCGCACTCGGACACAACGGCAACCTGACCAACGCCGGCCAACTGCGCGAAGAGCTCGAAAGCGAAGGCCGCATCTTCCAGTCCACGACCGACACCGAGGTCATCATCCACCTCATCGCCAAGTCGCAGGAAGAATCCTTTGTCGACAGCGTCGTCGACGCGCTCAGGAATGTTATTGGCGCGTATTCCGTCCTCGCGACCAACGGAGAAGAGATCGTCGCGGTTCGCGATCCCAATGGATTCCGCCCGCTCTGGATGGGCCGCCTGGCTGGGGCATATATTTTCGCAAGCGAAAGCTGCGCCCTCGACATCATCGATGCGGAACCCATCCGCGAGATCGAACCGGGAGAAGTGGTCGTCGTTACCCGTGACGGTGTCCAGTCATTCAAACCTTTCGCGCCGGTGAAGCCGACGCCGTGTATCTTCGAGTTTGTCTACGTGGCCCGTCCCGACAGCGTCATCTTTGGACGCAGCGTGGATGAGGTTCGCAAACAGCTCGGCCGCAATCTTGCCAAAGAACTTCCGGTCGATGCCGACCTCGTGATGGCCGTTCCGGACTCGTCAAACCAGGTTGCCCTCGGTTACTCACACGAATCGGGCATTCCCTTCGACATGGGTTTCATCCGCAACCACTACGTGGGCCGGACCTTTATCGAACCCGACCAACAGATCCGCGACTTTGGGGTGAAGATCAAGCTCAACCCCGCCCGCACCGCCGTCGAAGGTAAACGCATCGTCCTCGTCGACGACAGTATCGTGCGCGGCACGACGTCGAAAAAGATCGTCAAGATGCTCCGGAAGTGCGGCGTCAAGGAAGTGCATTTCCGGATCAGTTGTCCGCCCATCATCAATTCCTGCTACTACGGCATCGACACGCCCGAGCGCAACAAGCTGATTGCGTACAGCATGTCGGTTGATAAGATGCGCGATTTCCTGCAGGTTGATTCGCTCGCCTTCCAGACCATCGAAGGAATGGTCAGCGCCACCGGAATGCCCGAACCTCAGTTTTGCCTGGCCTGCTTCAACAACAACTATCCCACCCCGACGCCGGAAGAGTTCAAGCCCAAGCGCAACAACCGTCGCCACATCGATATGAGCGCGGACCTCGCGGGCATTGGCATCGAGTTCCAGAAGCTGCCCACCCACTGGTAACTTGTACTCCCGCCATCGATCCCGATAAGCTTGACGTGCAAGGGTAAGGACTGTCGGAAGTCTCTTCCGTCAAAGCTGTGGGGTAGGGTGATGGTGAAGTACGCAGATCTGCCTGTTGTCGTAGGTTCCTCCATGTCGGGATTGCTTGTGAGCGACGCTCTGTCGCGCGAGGGTATCGAACATTATCTCATCGCAGGCGGCCCGCCTCCCTCGATCCCACGGCTCGGCGAGTCCATGAATGAATGCGCCAGTCCCGACATCTGGCGGCACTACGGCCGGCTTTACCCGCAGTTCTTCTTTCCCAAGAACCACATTAGCCTGCTCAATGGCGAGATTGCGACCATCGCCCATTTTGGCGATCCGACGCGGCCCTTTCAGGAAACGGTGGAGGACTTCGCTCATCGCCCCGCCGATTTTCAGCCCCTATCCGCAAAGTACCTCATTCACGTGGACCGCGTGGGCTTTGACCAGGCGCTTTACGACAAGGCGTGCTCAGAGTCCAACTGCCACGTCATTCAAGGGAAGATCGCGAGGATCATCCACGATTCTGAAACCGACCGTGTCACGCGCATTGAACTCGACAACGGCGATGCCATCGAGTCGCCGGAGTATGTATTCGACACCTCCGGTCCCCGAGGCATCGTGGCGAACGCCGCCTGCGTCGGCATGGAGCCGATCAGCAGCGAGCAATACGTGGTATGGGATCATTATCGTCGCGACACGGAATCCGCGTCATCGACCGCGCCGTGGTGGCAAATGGGGACGAATCTGCTGCGTCTCGATCGCGACACCGATGGAATCGACGGCATCTCCTGGTTGATCCCCCTCGGCGATACGCTCAGCGTGGGCATCAGCATCGATTCCCAGTCGGACGCAAACGCCGGGCTCGCAAAAGAGGAAGTCATGCGGTTACTCGACGCCGCCTACGCCCGCCGGGGCATTGACTACCGTTCCACGTTCCAAACGTCCGCAGCCACCCAGGAAGT
>CAZWDH010000320.1:5117-7261 GCA_964632865.1 uncultured Nitrospiraceae bacterium | reverse complement strand
GAACATCCCCCTTGATCCCCCTTCGAAGGGGGAATCTCGCGGTATCCTGACTATTCGTGATCGTGAAGCACTGGACCCTTCACTCGGAACTGTGCCTGCCCGAAACGCAACGCAATGCGTTGCGAACAGTTCCCCCTTTGAAGGGGGATCAAGGGGATGTTCTTCCAGGTCATATCTATTCGACTGCCTCGAATCAATCGCAATGAAAAACTTCGTCCATGTTGGCCCACCACTCCCCTTCGGCGCGGGTGGGGAGGGGGTCGTGACAGGGCTTGCACACGTCCCACCATCGCTGCACGACGGGGTCTGCCGCCATCGCCACCATGTCGGCAACAAAATCGGTGCCGACGTATTCGAAGTAACTGAACAGCAGGTCGTCCTTGTGGTAGATCGAATAGTTTTGGATGTTGCATGCCGTGATACGCTGCAAGACCTCCGGCCACACGGCCGCGTGCAGCCGCTTGTACTCGTCGAGCCGGTCGGGCTTGATCCGAACGACCATGCCATAGCGTGTCATTCGTAATCCTCTCCACTCCATAGATGCTTCGAGGACAGAAAGAACATCCCCCTTGATCCCCCTTCAAAGGGGGAATATTGCGCAACGCTTTGCGTTGCGCTTTGGACCAGCACGGTTCCGAGCGTAGGGCTGAGCGCGGCGCGATCACCGATAGACCGGATTCCGCGAGATTCCCCCTTTGAAGGGGGATCAAGGGGGATGTTGAGTTTGGTTGTGCGGAGTGGTTTAGGTCGTCTCTCTCCTGCTTGATTAGGCATTCATCGAGTCCTTCTGTTCGAACACATCGAGATCGTATTCGCCCAGGTTCAGGGGATAGACGCCGTATTCGCGGACGAGTTTCCGCGCGTAGTCGTAGCTTGCCGGGTCCACGTCATCGGGCACGGAGTGATCGGACTGGATGATGTACCCGCCGCCTTTGGCCGCGTTCAGTTTGGTGAGGATCTCGCGGCGGATGACGTCACGGTCGTTGGTCGCCAGCACGCGGACGTCGATGTTGCCGTTAAAGGCCCAACGGGAGCCGAACTGTCGTTTCAGTTGCACGACATCCAGACCCGCCTTCGCTTCGAGCGGGTTGTAGGCGTCCACGCCTGCGTCGATCATGTCTTCAAACAGGACGGAAGCGTTGCCGCAACCGTGGTAAATCGCCTTGAGTCCCGCGCCATGTATGACATCGCAGATGCGCCGGAGTTGCGGCTTGTAGACCGCGCGCCAGTAGTCCGGCGAGAAGAACATGCCCCGGTCATAGGCGACATCGCCCCAGATGTACAGGCCCGACAGTTTTCCCTGGGCGGCCACGATCTGCGCTTCGGCAATGCCCACGAGGAAATCGCCGAGACGCTCGATAAACGCCGCCATGCGTCCGGGGTCCTCGCCGAGTTTATAGAGCACGTTTTCCGTTCCCATGATGCGCCAGATCATTTCGTGGGGTTCGCACACACTCCCGAACACGCAGCATTCGCGCGCGAAGGTTTCCACGCGATCCACATAGGACGGGTTGCCGAGGGCGAGGGAGTCGCCCACGGAGTTGATCTGGTCATCGATGGCGGCGGTGTAGCGGCGCGGATTGTGCGGGTCGTCGAAATGAAACTGCTCCATGTCGGTGTAGGATTGGGTGTCGAATTCCACATAGCGCGGCATGGGGTAGGTCCCCTTGAGTTCAATGGTCGCACCGAAGCCGGTGCGAACGACCTTGCGGTCGGCTTCTTCGAGCACCACCTCGACCGGCGTGATGTGCGGGTCCATGTTGGGGTTGAGGACCACCATGTCGAGGTCCCAGTAGGTGTAGGGATTGAAGTCTTCGCCGGTGTGGAAGTCCTGCTTGGCCCGCCGCACGAAGTTGGACCAGAAGAACTCGCCGATAGGTACGCGGTCCGTTTCGCGATGTTCGAGTGCCGCAATGATGCGATTGGTCTTGGCCTGTGGACCGTTCACCGCAGTCCCCCCTGGCGCTCGCGCACGGCAGTGGTTGCCGACGTCGAGCGCGTCCCCCAGTCCCCCGACTGGTAATCTTCATTCTAAACCGGAATCCGCACAATCGCAATGGGTACCGGCAGGGCACTCGCATGGAGACTTTGTGGCGTACCGAATGTAGCGGCGGCCCCCCGCGGCGGGGCGGCGCTGCCATAGG
>CAZWDH010000320.1:0-5107 GCA_964632865.1 uncultured Nitrospiraceae bacterium | reverse complement strand
GCGCTACATTCGGCTCATTCTTAAGATCTGTGTGTCGTGGTATGATTCGGCTCAGCAAAAGGGGAACGGCAATGATTCCAAAATCTCGTATTCCACGTTGGTTAGGTGTGTGCCTTGGTGTCTACACATTGCTTCTCGCGCTGGCGCATCCGGGCTTCGCGCAAGTGGACCGGTTCTACGGCGAGCCGGTGGAACTGAAGAGCAACTTCATCTACTTCACGAGTTGGAAGTACGTGAGGCAGGGGAGTTTTGGATGGCAGATCCAGCATGCGCCGGACGCGACCGAGGAAGAGAAGAACGTGGGCGCGTGGCTGGAAGGGGACGGGACGCGGCCCGCGCAGTTTACGACCTACGACATGCCCCGGGGGATCCGGCTCGTCGTGCAGCCCGCGGAGAAGAGGCCCTTTCAGCCGGGGCAGATCGCCGCGCAGGTTTTCGACGAGGGGAAGTACAAGGCGTGGTACACGATGGGTCCCAGCGCCGACCCCGAGCCCTTCAGCACAAAGGATCGGATTCTGCCGGGGTACAACGCGCACATCGCGTACGCGGAATCGGCGGACGGCGTGACGTGGGAGTATCCCAAGCTCGGCCTGTTCGAGTACGCGGGCAACAAGGACAACAACATCGTTTTTCGCGGGGACCTCGATGGATCGGTGCGCGGGTTCCACGGCGGGAGCGTGTTTGTCGATCCATCATCGACCGATGAACGTTACAAGATGCTCTATCTCGGCATTATCACCGACGAGGAGTGGGACGCGTATGCCGCCAAGTATCCCGACGAAGTCGACACCATGGCGCGGCGGCAGGACGTGGGCGGGTTTCGCTGCGTGGTGGCCGTGTTCGGCGCCGTGTCGCCCGACGGCATCCATTGGACGCTCCTCGAAGAGCCACTCATGGTGCAACACGCGGACACGTTGAACACGTGTTACTACGACGTGGACCGGCAAGAATACGTGGCCTACGTGCGCGCGTGGCAGGTGAACGAGAAGGCGCCGGACATGGACGAGATCAATCCGGACGGCTGGATCACTGTCGGCCGCCGGTCCGTGGGGCGCGCGGTGAGTAAGGACTTCCGTCATTTTGAGAAGCCCGAGATTGTGCTGTCCACGGGGGCCGACATGGCGCCGAGCCACCTTTTCTACACCAACTGCAAAACGACGTTGCCCGGTGTTCCCGACAACCACGTGATGTTTCCGTGGATTTGGGAACTCGAGAGCGACGGCGGCGCGTCGTGGCTGTACTCCAGCGCGGACGGCGGCGTATGGTCGCGGGTGCCCGGCGGACCCGTGGTGGATACTGGCGCGCCCGGCACGCCGACCGGCGGGTATATCGTGTGCAGCGGCAACTTGCTCGAATATCCCGGCGACGTGTGGGGACTCACTTACGGCGCGCAGCCGATTCCGCACAAGTATCCGGGCCGGAATTTTGAGATGCGCAAGGGGCTGTTCCCGGGCGTGGCGAGCGAGGGCGGGATGGCTACCTGGCCGAAGGGCCGGCTCGTGGCCTTGCAGTGCGACGAAGAAGGGGAGTTTGCCACCGTGGCCGTGCTGCCGCGCGGCGAGCGGATTCGCCTGAACTGCTCCGTGAAACCGTCGGGGTATATCAAGACGGCCGTGCGGCGTTTCGGCACCGGCGAAGACGTGGCAGGCCGGAGCTTCGGCGATGCCGATCGCATTGTGGGGGATGGGCTGGCGGTTCCGGTCACCTGGCAAGGCGAAGATTTGCTGAAGCACGAAGACACGGCGGTGATCCTGCGGTTTCAACTTCGGCAAGCGAAGTTGTTTGGGATTGAGTTTTACTGACGGCGAGAATGGCGAATGGCAGCGAATAAGGTCGCTTTGCAGATTCACTATAGCGACGAGTATCTTCTACAGATGATCCGCACATGGCTCCGTTTTCGTCAGGGAGCCCGGCGTGAGCGCGTGCTCAAAGTGTTCTTAGGGGTAGTACTCGCGGCTTTCTTTATCATGTGCGCGATTGTAAGTGTGGCAATCATCGGCGTGACGATTTGGGTATCTATCTTTCTGGTTCTATTGTGTATTACGCCGTTTCTACTTGTGTACTCTCGCCGGCTGGACGAATGGAACATGATTCGTGGGATGCAGAAATCTCCGGGCTACCGCCTGAACTATCGTGTAGAAATCTCTGACGCCGGCTATTCGGAATGGAGCGAACAAACAAGCTCGACACTTTCGTGGGAGATGTTCACTTCTGCGTTGCAGGTGGTTGACGGAATCCTGCTGTTTCAAGGGCGCGATGTCTTCCATTGGTTGCCTTACAGTGCCCTGGTCCATGGCACTCCAGAGGACAGTACTTCGATTATCAGCCGGCATGTTGGGCAGTACGAAATTCGTTGATTGATAGCACTTCTTCGTTTGCGCCTCCTAATACTCTTGCCGTCGTTCTCGTGCTACACTGATTCCGCAAGGTGTCCCACATCCGGTAACGAAGGAGCTTCGTATGTCCCGGTTGCTTCCCGCTGTTGCTGCGTCTTGCCTCGCATTGCAGGCGCTTGCTCAGTCGACATTCCCTGCGTTCAAGGAACACATCATCAATCCCGAGGCGGGCACCGGCCTGGCCATCACTGTGGCCGATGTGAACCGCGACGATAAGCCTGACATCATCGGGGTCAGCAGCGAAGACGTGGCGTGGTATAAGAATCCCACCTGGGAACGCCATCTCATAGCGGATACCTTGCGCAACTCGAACGTTTGCATCGCGCCACAGGATCTCGATGGCGACGGTATCCCCGAACTGGCGCTTGGCGCGGACTGGCAGTTCAACAACACGGCGTCCGGCGGGGCGCTATACTTGCTGCATCATGGCGACGACGTGTCGCAGCCGTGGAACGTGATCACGTTGTTGGAGGAGGAGCCTACCTTACATCGCATCCGTTGGGCGGATGTGGAGGGAGATGGCAAGCCGGAGTTGGTTGTTGCGCCGTTGAAAGGGCGCGACTCGCAGCCGCCAAATTTTACCGACATCGGCGCGCGGCTCTTTTTGTTGCGTCCTACCGCGGACTTCACGCAGACGCCTTGGGAAAGTGAGGAAATCAGCCGCGAACTGCATGTGATGCATAACATCTGGTCCGTGCCGCAGGAGGGCAAAGGAGATGCGATTCTGGCGGCCTCCTTCGAAGGGGTCACGCAGTTCACGCGCGGGGCCGACGGCGCGTGGATTTCGACGCTGCTGACCCCTGGCAATCCGGAGCCCCTGCCGCGGAGCGGGGCCGGAGAGATCAAACGCAACGTGAACGGTCCGCCTATGCTCGCGTCGATAGAACCGTGGCACGCGAATCAGGCCGTCGTTTATACGCTGAAGGATGGCGCGTGGGAACGCCACGTCATCACCGATGAGCTTGCCGGCGGGCATGCGGTGTGGTGGGCCGATTTTGACCGAGACGGGGAAGACGAGGTGCTCATAGGCTGGCGCGAGAAAGCGGGACCGCGCGAAGTTCCGGGCCTGAACGTTTACGATATCAACTTCGACGCCGCAACGGGTGAATTGACCGCCACGGAGCACGTCATCGACGACGGCGGCATGGCCACCGAAGACGCTCTCGCCGCCGACCTCAACGGCGACGGCTGGCCGGATATCGTTGCCTATGGACGCGCGACGCAGAATGTGAAGTACTATGAGAATCTGGGGACAATGGCTAAACCGAATTAGCAGTGTCGTCGGTACTTTGTAGTGAGGCACGATGTTTGCACGCATACGCGCTTTTTTGGGGAGGGTCGCTGAGCCCGAATTGTATGGTGCTCATTGTGGCCGCGCGATTGCCGCTTGGAAGTACGGTGAATACGAAGAAGCACTACAGCACTTTCAGAGAGCGCTGGAAGGGGGCTCCGACAACCCAACTATCTGGAAATCAATTGGCGATTGTTATCGGGAACTCAATGATGTGCCTGCCGCCCGCGAAGCGTACCAGAAGATGTTCGAGTGCGATGACCATTCTTGGCGGTACGCCGAGGAGTTAAGCCATTTGCTTGCGGATAGCGGTAAGGATTCATGGAACGAAACCTCATTAGATCTCATTCTTGCAGCAACACGTGACGAAACGTTCCCCCGCCAGAGCGAGGAGATCCTTCTGGAGTTGGGACGGGTACTCGCAATGAACGGTGCTGGAGAGTCCGCGATTGCGTTACTTGACAAAGCCATCGCACTCGGGTCAAAAACCTCGCACTCCTATGAATTTGTCGCCCGCATGATGCTCAATTTGAGAGAGTACGACAAAGCAAAGCATTTCTGCGAAGAAGGCCTCAGGAGTGCCTGGGGAAAGATTGCATTGCGATGCGTTCTAGCGGAGGTACACTCCCGTACGGGCAACTACGAAGAAGCGTTGAGGCTTCTCGAGCCCATGCGCTTTTTCACCGTGTTTCATCCTCGATGTTCCGAATTATTGGTCTCGGTGTATCGGAAATCGGGCGAAGTTGAATCCGCGATCCGAGCCGCGAAGTACGGTATACGTTGGGGCGCAAAGAGCACTTGGATGCTATCCAGCCTCGGCCATCTCCACGAGTTGCTGGGGGACGTTCAGGAAACGATAGACGACCTCGAATCGGAAATTGCAGAAGGATGCACGCAGGGGATCGTTTTCGCGGAACTCATCGTGTTGTATGTCCAGCAGCGCAATTTCGCATCTGCTCGCATGACTTGCGAGAGGTTGCGTGCGATTCGAAAGCGAAGCGCAAAAACCTTGCTTCGATACATTGAACATGCGGAAGGGGAATCGTTGCCGAATTGATCAGTACGGGAATACACCACTCGGTCCAAAGCGACTTCGCACTTAGTATGTTCGTCCGAGGTAATCCACGATGGCGCGTTTGAGTTCGAGGGGGTCTATCATGCTTTCGTGGCGGTAGATGATTTCGCCGCCGGGGGCGATGAGGACGGTGTAGGGGAGGTTTCCCTGCCATTCGGGGTCCACGGCTTCGATTAAGGCGTATTCGTCGTCGGAGTGAAAAATGTAGTTGCTGGTAGATGCTTCATTCTTCTTTAAGAAGGCCAGCACGTTTTCTTCGTTGTCGATTTCGTCGCCGCTGATGGTGACCATATCGAAATCGCGACCGCGGTACATGCGGTTCATCTCGACCAGTTGCGGGAACTC
>CAZWDH010000319.1:0-7264 GCA_964632865.1 uncultured Nitrospiraceae bacterium | reverse complement strand
TCAAACCCACACACCCTTTACTTAGCACCTGTCCAAAAAATGGGGGTAACTTCAGGTAACAAAAGCAGGGACACAACCAGGCTAAGTTTCTCTCTTTTGCTACGAGCGGCGGGTCTCACAAACCCCCAAACTAACTTGACGAGAATGAAATACGTTGGCGCCAAACCTACTATTGACGAAACAAATATGCGCTCAAGCAACGTTCCGGCTTGAAACCCCCATATTGCCAGCGTCACAAAACACCAGGTTGCAATTACGGCAAAACTTCTAGTAGCAAATGATCGCACATGTTCAAGAAAGGTCATTTCGCTCGGGTCGGCGATTTCAGAGATTAGCGCGACGCAATAAGTATATCCGGTTTGAAATTTGTTCTGTGCAACCGCGACGGCGGCATGCGGGTGGACAGACGGCTTACCGAGGTTCACAGGGAACCAGCCGACATTCCCGGAGGTTGCTCTTACTCTAATGTTCGTTTCGGGACTTTCAATCGGTGTTTCCACGAATTCCAGTGGCTTTGGCGCGATGCTTGCTATCAGTTCCGGTTCGTACGCTTCCATCCAAGCGACATAATCGCTGGGAGAACCGAGGCCCATGGCTGTTGGCAAGCCCGACGCATTTCGATACATCAGGGCCGACCTTTGTATGCCCAAAACATCAACATCCCACATCCTCACAGACTTCAGATCGCCCGTAATTATCACTGAACCCTCGCGATTCCAGTCAACCAACCGGGCCACCATCTCGTGGGCAACGACTTTGGAGCGCAATTTTCCTGATACGACATCGAAAACCCGCAATCCTCCGGATACGTCCAGCACGGCCAAGTGTTCGCCATCCGGAGCAATGCTCGCGTGACACTCTTCGCCTCTGGGGAATGGGTCGCTCAAACATCGTAATTCCGCAAGATCTTTCGTGTCCCATATGTATACTGCTCCGTCCTGGCCTGCACTCCAAATGGACTGCCCGTTTTGACAGAATCCAACGTTATTTACGACCGGATCCTTTAGATAGTTCCGATTGCTGCCCCAGATGCTGGGTACACCATGAGCTCGGTGACTCTTGCGTACTCTCCATATCCCCAACTCCTTAACGAGGACCTGCAAAGTTCCGTTACCCAATCCGCACACAACCGTGGCGCTTTCGCGGTGACACGCCAGACTACTGACAGTCGCTGAAACCTCGGTCCGACTGACCTCCGTCCAGCCGTTAAGATCCAATTCGAGGAGTTCCTTACCGCGTGAAAGCAGAAGCCTCGAATCAGAGGATAATGTCATCCGTGAGAACCTAAAATTAGAAGTATGCACGCTCAAAAAGACACCTCTCATGCAGTCCAATATGCGGATTGTGCCATCGCTGCAGCCGATAGCAACGTGAGAATCCCCCGGCAATCCCACCAAGCAGATTGCGTACGCGTCTTCAACCCTTAGGGTCGATACGGGTGTACCGGTCAACGCATCCATTATTACGACGCGACCTGAATTTTCGGTGGCATTTCGGCTGAATCCCACCAATAACGTACCATCCCCACTCAAGTACGACCCCGGCGACGGCGTTTCGATCGACGCGCGTAATCCCAGCCCGAGATGCGTAACGGGCGGATAGAGGCTACAAACCCAAGATGTGGGAACGCGACCACCTGATCGGCACCGGCTCGAGCGCCAACTTGTCATCCAATCCGACATCTTTGGTCCCGAGACGTCCCACGGCAAAGGAAGCTCCGATTCCTGCCACCCGCCGTCAGGCTGTGGATAGTGTTTTTCTGCAATGCGGCAGTCGTACCACCAGCAGAGGTTCCACATGCATTGGAAGAGGGTGGTCGGATGGCGGACTATAAAATGTATATCGCGGCGGATGGCTTCTTCGAACAGTTCGAGCGTGCGGTGTTTCGGGTGCTCGCGCGGCATGGCGGCGAGCGCGTCGGTGTAGTCTTTGGCAAGTTCGAAGATCATGGCGTAGCTTCTTCCGCTGTTGCTTTCGGTTCAACCGACTCCTGTTCCTGGAAGTTCGGATCCGCTTCGGCTTTGGCCTCCAAAAACTGCCAGTCGAGGAGCAGGTCGGCGACGGCGTCCCAGTAGGGGGACTCGGGGTCGTCTTTGCCGCCGAGTTTGGCGGCTTCGAGGCGGTGGTAGGGTAATTCGACCACCTTGCGGACGTTAGCTGGGCGCGGGGTCGGAGGGAGGCGCTTTGCGCGGGCGCGTTGGGCTTCGAGGGATTCGGCCCAGTAGTCGAGTCCCGCGAAGTAATTCGCGAGCCGTTCGTGGGCCGCCAGACGGGCGTCCTCGTCGTTTCCGAAATACTGCGCCACGACGGCCTCGCCCACCTGGCGATGGTAGAAGTTCATGACGACCGTTCCGTCGGCGCGCCGTTGTGCCATGTAGGGGCGCAGGTCGGCGAACAGCCGCGACCAGATAACAATTGGTAGTTGCTTGATTCGTTCTTCCCGCTTTTTTTCCCGTTCCGTCGGCGATTGGCTGCAGAACCAATCCATTAACTTTTCATCGGCGGAAAGGACTTCGATTAGCTCATCTTCCGTCAGCCCGTTCTTGCTTGCGGCGATGTTGCCGAGGGCGCGCTCCACGAGCAGTCGGCCGTGATGGCGCGGTTCTTCGAGCCGGTGCAGCATGTCCACTAGGATACCCTCGACGTCCCCCTCCAATCCGGGGATCGTATCCGCACCGCAGGGCAGGCCCTCCCAGGAGCGCCAACTCTTGGCCTCCTCGAAGGCGACCTTCAGGTAGAGGGGCCTGCCATCGACGCCGAACTTTTGGAGGATGTCCGCGCGCTGGTCCGCTTGCAGCGTTCGGCCGGCGTCACCTAGCCAGGCATCCAGCAATTGCGCCCCGTCCTCCTGACCGAGGCGCCCCACTTCCACCAGCGATTCCGGCCAGATTCGGCGCGCGATATCGAAGGGGTCGTAGGTCGTTGACTTGTTATAGGTGCTGGTCGGCTTCTCCCCTTCCAGCACCGACAGCACAAGCTTGACGCCGGGGGCGAGTTCCCGCGGAAGCCAGTAAAGCATCCGCGCGTTGTCCGTTGGATTGAGCTGGTCCAGCGCGTCCAGGAAGACGACGGCAGGAGCGGTGGGCGGCTGATCCTCGCCCGGTTGTTCGGGACCAGCCAGCCGTTCACGGACTGCCTTGACGAGGTCATTCATCTCCGTGGGCGGTGTTTCCACGCCAAGCTGCTCGCACAGACTGCGCAACAGCGACCGCAAATCGGCAGAACCCGGCGTGGCCCCGATGAACCGCATGATCGCCCGCTCAGGACCAGACTTCATCAGCCATGCCCGCGCCATCAAGGCGGTCTTTCCCGAACCGGAAACGCCGTGAATCACCAGCGGCTTTCGGTCGTCAGGGTCGTTCAAATAGCGTTCAATCCGGGCGAGTTCATCACCCCGGCCGATAAAGTGCCGACTGCGTTCCTGGCCGAATTCCCCGTGCGACTCTTTCTCCCGCTGCAATTCCGGCAGACTCTTGTACGCCTCCAACTCGGAATCGATAATTGCTTTGAGGTCCGCCTCGACTCGTTCGCACAAAGCCGCCAGGTCCGACTCGTCCTCGATCGTCAGCTTTGGACGCGGTTCCTGGTCGCGGAAGGCGACCCGATCCCACGCCACGGAGTATTCGTGAATGTTGCTAGCCGGCAACCGGTTCTTTAGTTCAGCCTTGAGATCGGCAAGGTCCGACTTGTCGTTCCCTTCATCGACGAACCCGCGCGCCGTACCGTCCGCGGGCGGCTTCTCAATGGTCCGGAAATAGGCGTAGACATGCTTGTCCGCGTCGAGCGATTCGTGCAAGGCCCCGTGATCGATCTCCTGATGAGTAGCAGATTCTTCGAACATTTCGCGCAGGGGGTCGCCCTGGGCAATGCCGAGGGTGTCGAGGGCCGAGAGCAGCAGTCGGCGCAACTCACCCTCGATTCGGTACCAGTCCGCGGATTCGTCCTTGCCAATTTGGATCTTGTCATCATCCGTGACACTGTCCGGGTAATCGATCGTGCGTGGTTGCAGCACATATTGGGGAGGGTCGGCGTTCAGGTCCTTCCGGTACCACCCGATGCGCTGTACGGCGCTCCCTGGTACCCAACTCGCCACGTCGCGATCTGTGCAGAGCAACGCGCGATCCGGCCCCGGAACGGCGGCCAGGATGGCCTCAAACTCTTTCTCGGGCACGCGCCAAGGCAAGGGCCGCCACCCGTACCGTTGTCCAAGTAGCACGATGAAATTCGGCTTTGGGGACAACTCCTGGCATCGTTCGAGTTCCTGAATGCAGATGTTCATCGTCTGCTGGTCCAGCGACGCCTCGCTGCTGACCCCCCACCGGAGGTCGATGGCCTGGAATCGCGCCTGCCGCTGCTGGCAATAGGTACGCAGCGCGGGGAATACCCTTTCCTGCAGCGCGTTCCGCTCCGCGATCAGGTCGCTGAAGGTCGAACTCACGAATACCCGAAAGGTCAGATCCTTGCGTGCCACTCCCTGTCTCCCTCCATGCCAAGATGCTCCATCTCAGACCGATGCAAGGCGAAACCTCCGCGAGATATTGGTATTACGCTACCACCCATCCCCTGCCAAGGCCAGCGATTCGAAGTCCACGTCGAAATCGAAGTTGGTTCCGCTTGTGCCGACGCGCAGGAGCGGCGTGATGCCGACGTTGTCTTCCCAGAAATCTTGTGCGACGCTCGTATCGTAGAACCCGCCGAAGGTGAGGATGGACTGATCCGTGCTCAGCACGATTTTCAACGAGGGCTTATAGGCAGCGGCGATTGGCGCGTGGCCCTGCGCGGCGGAATCGACCTCGTTGAATTGACCTTTGACGTCAATGGAAAGGGTGTCGGTCATGTCCGAGGGGAAGTGGGTTGGTTGGATTGGCGGGTGCCAGTCGAAGTTGAAGCCGTTGGCGACAACCGCTACGTAGTCCATATCCCCGGTATCGCCGGTGCCGCCGCTGAGCAAGGGGACGTCGTCCAGGTAGTTCGACGCGATCTTGTAGAGATTCAAATCGCCGGTACCGGCACCGATCGGTCCATCCAGCGCGATGAAAAGAACACCATCCCCCGCGACTTTCTTTGCGACCGCGTCGTAAGTAAAGACCATGTCGAGCGACCACGCGCCGTAGGTGCCGTTGGCGCCGCTTGATACGTCTCCGGATAGAGCAACTTCAATGTCGTCCGCAGATTCGACTACCGAGTCCACGCCACTGTGGCTGAGCACAGCCCCTGCCAGGAAAGGTTGCGGATACCAACTCGACCCCCAACCGTTCGGGTCGACCCCGGGGTGGGGGCGTAGCGCCAAGGCGCCATCAGATTCAATCAGGGTCATGAAGTGGCGAGTCTCGCCGCTTTCGCTCCACTTCATGCGGTATTCGGTTCCGGCGCTGGTTTGGAGTTGACTCACCGAGTAACCATCCCTGGAAGGTGCGCAATTCAGTACGCTCGTAGCTGCGAGAGCGAGCAAGAATCGGCCGGCAACAGATCGAAAACGTCGCAGTCGTGTGCTGGATGAAACGTGACCGAACTGTAGTGCCCTGCCGAGTACGTCTTCCGAGAGTTCCCACATGACGGCTCCCCCAAAACGCAGTGATACACGGTGTTCGTCGCTGAGCGGCCTTGTCCATGTCCCCGGTTGCGCTCCAGACCATTATACGGGAGCGGCAGTTTCGGCGCAGCAGAAATTACGGAGGACTTGCGTAGGGTGCGCAAGTGGATTGCCGTGAATTGATTGAGCCGGTCGGGTCGGACCGAATGCTTGTCTATGGTATAGTCCCGTGGCCACACACAAGATAGGCACATCAGGGGAAATCGGGGAATTGATGCCCTGGGCATTACAGTGGAGTCGTGACATGAATCTTCTTCGAAGCCTATGGAGGGTCAGCCGGGGATGGATTGTGATCGCGGTCGCTGCAGCAGCCTCGTTGGTGCTCGGATACGTTGGGTTTGTCCGGCACGGTGAATTGAAGGGGTACAACCTCACTGCACTTGATGTCCTTTACCTGGACTGGCAGCTCTTCACGATGGAATCTGGAGGCGTAGAAGGTCCGGTTCCGTGGCAACTGGAAGTAGCACGGATTCTTGCGCCGTTGACTGCGGCGTCGGCGGTTCTGCGGATCTTCGTTGAATTCATTCGGAATCGATGGCGCGGATTCCAACTCGCGCTCGCCAGAAACCATGTGGTGATTTGCGGGTTAGGGCGACGGGGCTTGCAGTTGGCGGAGGAATGCAGAAGCCAGGGGTATAGAGTCGCGATCATCGAATCAGATCCTCACGCCGATGGTCTCACTGTCGCGCGTGATGCCGGCATACTCTTGGTGATAGGCGACGCAACGCACCGGGCGATCCTCCGCCGTGCCCACGTGGAGCGGGCGCGCACGCTGATCGCGGTCTGCGGACACGATGGGGTCAATATCGAGATCGCGCTTCGCTCCAAAGAAATCCTCGATGAGACCAAGACGCGCGCGAACGATCACTGTCTTTGTTGTCTCGTTCAAGTAATGGATTTCACCTTTGCGACTTTGTTTAAAGATCACCCCATGCTCCGCGAGACCGGAAAGAATCTCAGCGTTTCGGTGTTTAATTCCTACGAAAATGCCTCCCGCCTGCTTCTGCGCGATCATCCCCTGGATCGCGAATTCATCAGCCCTGATGATCCGCGGCAAATTCGATTGGTCATATTTGGTTTGGGGCAGATGGGCGAGAGTCTACTCGTTCAAGCAGCGAAGATTTGCCACGTTGCCAATGGACAAAGGCTCGCTGTCACTGTTTTCGATCATTCGGCGGAGGCGAGAAGACGGGGGCTGTACGTCAGGTATCCCCAGTTGGACAATGTCTGCGATGTCGAGTTTATCCATGCCGAATGCGACGACTCCCATACGCTGCGCCGCGTTGCCGAGATTGCGCATGATCCCGCCGCAATCTGCAGCATTGCCATATGCTTTGACAACGACTCCCGCAACGCGCAGTACGCACTGAGCGTGCGGCGTCATCTTGACAGCGACAGCGTACCCGTGTACGTGCGGATAAACCAGGATTCGGGGCTGGCCGGTCTGTTCGCTCCGTCCACGAATGGACAGAACATGTACTGCTTCGGATCAACGCATTCGTCCTGTTCCTGGGAGATGGTGGAAGGTGACGGGCTGGACAAGTTGGCCCGTATGATCCACGAAGATTACGTGGCTAAACAGCGGGAGCGCGGCGGCCAGAAGAGTCCTTCAACGGAAGATTGGGATCGGTTGTCGCCGGTGTTCAGGGACTCCAATCGGCAACAGGCGGA
>CAZWDH010000318.1:0-7340 GCA_964632865.1 uncultured Nitrospiraceae bacterium | reverse complement strand
CGGCGGAATTCAGAATGGTCCGGAGCGTGGCTTCTGAGGACGCCAACTGGGCGGTCTGCCGGGAGGACACCTCCTCAGCCACGCGCAGCCGCTCCGAAAGCACGGCGACCAGCCATCCAATGACGAGTATGTAGATGATCTTGACGATCAGGATTCCGGAATCCTCGGCGAGGCCGACGCGCCATGCTTCCCACAGCACCGCCACGGTGTAGCTCGCAGCGCATAGGCTGGACACAAACAGGACGCGCCAGAACCTTCGTTCGTACGCGCTGAACGCGATGATCAAGGCGAAATACAGTAAGTACCCGGCTGTCGTATCCGCGCCAGTCAAGACAACGATGGCGGCCACTTCGAGGAAATTGAAAAGGAAGTTGGCCCGCGTGAACAAGAGGTCGTACCGCTTCTTCCACAACACCGTGTGAATAAAGCCATGGTGGACCAGGAGGATTATTGAAATGATCGTGATGTCGGTCGCGTTGCCTTTGGCATACCCCAGGCCGACGAGTGAAACCAGCAGCATGTAAATGAAGTAGCGAATCGCCAGACCCATTCGCTCGATGATGACCGGGATCGCTACGCGCGTGGCCTCGTTCATTCTGGCTCCCGGGCCGCCGCGTAGACGGCGTTGCGGGGCAAACCGAGCTCGCTGGACAGCACGCGCACGGCATCCCGGCGCGACAGGTTTTCGGCCTGCATCAGGGACTCGACCATCTCGCGGATTTCTTCGGCGGACCGTGCCGGTTCGGAGGACGCGCCGACAGGAAAATGAATAAGAATCACGCACTCGCCACGGGGCGGGTTGTCCGCGTAGTAGGTGGCCAATTCATCGAGGGTTCCGCGCCGGCATTCTTCGTGCACCTTGGTCAGTTCGCGGGCCACACATGCCTCCGCTTTCGGAGGGGCATGTCGCGCCATGAACGCCAGCGTTTCGGTCAGGCGGTTGGCCGCTTCGAAAAAGACATGGGTTCCAGAGAACTGGGCCGCAACCGCTATGACGGTTTCGGCCGCGCGCGACTTGCGCGGGAAAAACCCGTGAAAGGTGAAGCGGTCGGTGGGAAGGCCGCTCACAGACAGCGCAGCGAGAACCGCGGAGGGTCCTGGCACGGCGATGACGGGGAGGTTGGCGTCTTGCACAGCGCGGACGAGCCGGTAGCCAGGGTCGGACACAACGGGGGTTCCCGCGTCGGTCACGAGCGCCACAACTTTTCCCCCGCGAATCTCAGCTACGAGGGAATCGGTCCTCGTTTGTTCATTGTGCTCGTGGTAACTGGTAAGCGGCGTGCCGATTTCGAAGTGGGCCAGGAGACGACGCGTATGGCGGGTGTCTTCCGCGGCGATAAGATCCGCCGCGCGCAGCACGTCGACAGCGCGCGGCGACAGGTCCTTCAGATTACCGATGGGTGTCGCGACCACGAACAATCGTCCGGATGACATGACCACCTCACTTGCGGGACTTCCTCTTCAGCGCAGGGCATAGCCTGAATCGGCGTGGTATTCCTGCAGCGAACGAACCGTCCCGGCGCCCTGACGCATGGCGCGAATCCCGAGAATCGCTGCGCGGGCCGCCGCAAGTGTCGTCATGGTCGGAAGCCCCCGCTCCAGAGCGGTGCGACGAATCGCGCGCTCGTCCGACTTGGATTCTACACCCATGGGCGTGTTGATGATCCAGTCGATATCGCCGTTGATCATGCGGTCGACAACGTGTGGACGGCGTTCACCGACTTTGTACACTTCTTCAACGGCGATGCCCTGTTCCCGAAGCCGGGACGCGGTTCCTTCGGTGGCGATAATCCGGAATCCCAAATCTTCGAGTTCCTTCGCCAACCCGCCCATCAACTGTTTGTCGCGATCGTTGAGACTGAGGAACACACTTCCTTCCGTGGGGACACGGTTACCCGCGGCAACCTGGCTCTTGGCGTAGGCCATCCCCATGGTCGTGTCAATCCCCATCACCTCGCCCGTGCTCCGCATTTCCGGTCCGAGGAGAATATCGACGCCGGGGAATTTGATGAAGGGGAGCACGACTTCTTTCGCGCTCACCGAGTTGGGTTCGGGGTCTTCCGTCACGCCCAGTTCGCGCAGGGTCTTACCAGCCATGACGCGGGCTGCGATTTTTGCCAAGGAAAGTCCCGTAGCCTTACTTACGAAAGGTACGGTACGCGAGGCTCTCGGATTGACCTCAAGAATGTAAATCAGGTCGTCCAGAACGGCGTACTGAATGTTCATAAGACCGATGACCTGAAGTTCGCGGGCAAGGGCGCGGGTTTGCTCTTTCAGGCGTTCAACAATCTCCGGGTCCAGATCATAGGGCGGCAGGATGCACGCGCTGTCCCCGGAGTGGACGCCGGCCTCTTCGATGTGTTGCATGACACCGGCGACGATTACGTCCTGGCCGTCCGAAAGCGCGTCAACGTCAATCTCGATGGCGCCTTCGACGAACTTGTCGATGAGAATGGGGTGCTCGGGCGATGCCTCGACGGCGTGGGTCATGTAGCGGTCGAGGGCTGTGTGGTCGTAGACGATTTCCATAGCGCGGCCGCCGAGCACGAATGAGGGCCGCACGACGACAGGGAACCCGATGTTGTCCGCGATGGCGTGGGCCTCGTCCGTTGACGTCGCCGTTTCGTTTTCCGGCTGCAGGAGATCGAGCTTCTGGACGAGTTCGCGGAACTCTTTGCGGTCCTCGGCTCTGGCGATGCTTGAGGGCGAGGTGCCGATGATGGGAACGCCGGCTTTCTCCAAGGCCTGTGCAAGATTGAGCGGCGTCTGGCCGCCGAACTGCACGATCACGCCTTTTGGCTTTTCGCGGTCGTAGATGTTCAGCACGTCTTCCAGCGTGACCGGCTCAAAGTAGAGGCGATCCGAAGTGTCGTAGTCGGTCGAGACGGTCTCGGGATTGCTGTTGACCATAATGGTCTCGAACCCGTCGTCCTTGAGCGAGAAGGCGGCGTGGACGCAGCAATAGTCGAACTCGATGCCCTGGCCGATTCGGTTGGGGCCGCCGCCGAGGATCATGATCTTCTCTTTGTCCGTGGGCCGGACTTCGTCCTCGTCGCTGTAGGTGGAGTAGTAATAGGGCGTGTACGCCTCGAACTCCGCGGCGCAGGTGTCGACCAGTTTGTACGTCGTTATCACGCCATGTTTCTTACGCAATTCGCGCACGGCGAGGGGGTCCATCTTCCACATGTGGGCCAATTGGTTGTCGGAGAATCCGAGTTCCTTGGCGTGCCGCAGGGTTGACGCGTCGTCAGGATTCGCGGCGGCGATGTTCTTTTCTTCCTCGACGATCTCGCGGATGTTCCGCAGGAACCACGGATCGATCATGGTTGCCGAGAAGATCTCTTCGACCGTGGCTCCGGCGCGGAATGCCCGTGCGATCTGGAGGATGCGATCCGGCACGGGGGTCTGAATCGACTTGAGCAGGGCTTCCTTCTCGGCGGGTGAGTGCGGGTCGCCTGTAAAGGTCTTGTCCTTGCCGTCGCAACCCAGGCCGAACCGGCCGATTTCGAGGGAGCGGAGTCCCTTCTGCAAAGACTCTTTGAAGGTGCGGCCGATGCTCATCGCCTCGCCCACGCTCTTCATTTGCACGGTCAGTTCCGGGCTGGAGCCGGGGAATTTCTCGAAGGCCCAGCGAGGGATCTTGGTGACGCAATAGTCGATGGTGGGTTCGAACGATGCGGGCGTTTCGCGCGTGATGTCGTTCGGGATTTCATCCAGGCTATAACCAACGGCGAGCTTGGCCGCGATCTTCGCAATGGGGAAACCGGTCGCTTTGGAGGCGAGGGCCGAGCTGCGCGACACGCGCGGGTTCATTTCGATGACGACCATGCGGCCCGTGCTGGGGTCGACGGCGAACTGGATGTTGGAGCCGCCGGTTTCAACGCCGATCTCGCGGATGATGCGGATCGATGCGTCCCGCATGACCTGGTATTCCTTGTCGGTCAGCGTCTGCGCCGGGGCCACGGTGATGCTGTCACCGGTGTGGACCCCCATGGGATCGATATTCTCGATGGAACAGATGATGACGACGTTGTCGCGGAGGTCGCGCATAACCTCGAGTTCGTACTCTTTCCAGCCGAGAACCGACTCTTCAACGAGAACTTCGGTAACGGGACTGGCTTCCAAACCCCATTGGACAACGCGGTCGTATTCGTCCTTGTTGAAGCATACGCCTGCGCCGCTGCCGCCGAGCGTGAAGGCGGGGCGGATGATGGCCTTGTAACCCAGTTCGGCGCCGAAGGCGCGGGCTTCGTCCAGCGATCGAACGACGAGGCTTCGCGGAACTTCCAGTCCGCAACTCACGATAGCTTCTTTGAAGAGGCCGCGGTCTTCCGCTTTTTGGATGGCGGGGAGTTTGGCGCCGATGAGTTCGCATCCGTACTTGTCCAGCACGCCGGACTCCGCGAGTTGCACGGCAAGGTTCAGCGCGGTCTGGCCACCCACGGTGGGAAGCAGCGCGTCGGGCCGTTCGCGGTCGATAATCCGCTCCAAAACATCGACCGTGAGGGGTTCGATGTAGGTGCGGTCGGCGGTTTCGGGGTCGGTCATGATCGTAGCAGGGTTGCTGTTGACCAGAACGACTTCAAATCCCTCTTCGCGCAGCGCCTTGCAGGCCTGGGTTCCGGAGTAGTCAAACTCGCAGGCTTGCCCAATCACGATAGGACCGGACCCGATGATGAAAATCTTGTGTATGTCGGTTCGCTTTGGCATGGACCCTCAACATCTTCGTAACGCTGTTATCGGAACGCAGGCCATGCGCACCGGCGCCGGCCTCCCCAACGTAGCGACCGTATGGACGCTTTGTGATCAGCGGGTAATTTCCAGGACTTTAAACTCAATCGCGCCGGCGGGGACGTTGGCCACGGCCACTTCACCGACGGACTTGCCCAGCAACGCCTCCCCCACGGGCGAACGCACGGAGATCTTGCCGTGCTCCATGTCCGCCTCCACGGGGCTGACCAAGGTGTAGCTGAACTCCTTCTTCGACTTCTTGTTCAGCACGCGGACGGTGGCTCCGAGGTAGACTTTGCTGGTGTCAATTTCCTGGTCATCTATCGTTACCGCGCGGGCGACCTTGTCTTCCAGGTCGCGGATGCGCGCGTGCAACATAGCTTGCTCTTCTTTCGCGGCGTGGTAGTCCGCGTTCTCGCGCAGATCGCCGAACCCGCGGGCATGCTCGATGATGGCCGCGACTTCCATGCGGCGCGCCTTGCATGCGGCGAGTTCCTCCTTCAACTTAACGAGGCCATCCTCGCTTACGTACAGTTTATCCATCCGAACTGTCGATTCCCTGGGGTTTGGCAGCTCTGCCGCCACGCGTGATCCTTCCCCGGGAGTTCGGGGGAGGCGTTAATCAATCCGCTTTCGGAGGGGGATTATAGCAGACGGAGGAGTGAGTTCCCAGTTTGGCGGCGCATCGGGTTAGGGGTCAAATCGTGGCGCGGGGTCCACATTGACAACACCTTACAGAATCGCGGATTTTGTGGAATTCGCTACCCGTGGTACAATCCGATCCGGGACCAAGGTTCGGGAGAGTGCGATGGACGCGATACTTACCCACGTTCAGGATCACATGGTGGAATACGGTGTCGGGACCGTATTCGTGCTGGTTACGGTCTACTTCACCCGGCAATGGACGCTGCCTGTAATCCAATGGTTATTGGAGCTGACGATCTATACGGCGGTTTTTCACATCGCTCTGCACGGCATTGTAAAAGCGGCCGCTTGGTTTAATTACGAATCTCAAATGAAAATGCTCAAGGATGAGCGTGTTCACGCGGAGTGGCAAACGCCGTTGATTGAATTCTGGAACCAGGAACTGTATAAGCCCTCGTGGATTTTCTGGTTCGAAGTCGCATTCATGGTCGTCGCCTTTGCGTTGATGGTCCGGCTCCGCCCCATGAAGACCCAGAAAGCCGGCCCGAAACGAGAAGCGTTACGCAAAGGCGTGGCACCGCAGGTACGTCCCCCGGGTCAAGGTGCGCCGCCGAAAGGAAGGTATTAGTTCATGGTTCCGAAGTATGTTTATGGCGCGATCTCCAATGTATTTACCGCGTGGGATGAAGAAGGCCGGTTCGATCCGGACGGCCAGCGCGCGTTGCTCGATTTCCTTTACAGCACCGGCGCGATCAGCGCGTATTTCGTTCGCTCGGGCATGGGCCAGATGTACGCATATGAGTACGACGACGTGGTTGCCATGGCGGAACTCGCGTGCAATCACCTCAACGGCAAAGCCCCCGTGCTGGTGGGAACCGCGGGGATCTGGGACAAGAACTACGACAAGCGGCCGGATCCGGCCTTGTTTCTCAAGCAGTCGATCGAGTTAAGCAAACTTGCCGAGGGCCTGGGCGCGGCGGGCGTCGTGCACACGATGCCGGAGGCGATCCTGCCTAAGGACGGTGAGACGGAAGCGGACGTGACGCTTCGCTATTTCGAGGCCGTCAACGAATCGGTCAACATTCCCATCTTCATCTATCAGCCCGGCAACACGCACAAGGATTATTGGGTCGACATGGACCTCGTGGCGAAGCTGGCCGACCTGCCGAACGTCAAGGGTATGAAGCTGTCCACCAACGACGCCAAGTACATCTCCGATATCTACTACGCCGTGAAGGATAAGGATATTGGCATGATCGCGGGCGCCGAGACGTCTTTCCTGGCGGCGTTGTATGTGGGCGCCAAGGCCTGCATCGGCCAGGGTTGTACGGTGAACCCAATCATTGTGAAAGCCCTTCAGGATTGCTACGTGGCCGATGACCGCGAAGGCGCCATCGAAGCGCAACGTTCGTTGAACCTCTTGTGCGATCGGAGCACGGTGCCGGTTGTCTGGTTGAAACGGTACGCCGCCGAGCAAGGATATCCGGTCCAGCCTCACCACCGGTCGATGAAGGGCAACCCCAATTTCGAACCGGCCCGGACGCTTTCGCAGGAGGACTACGAGGCGTTCAAGAAGGTGCGCGACCAGGAACTCGCCAAGTACGCCGACATAGCGTTGGTCACCGGATAAGCGCCGCCAGTTCCGCGCAAGTGCTCCCGGTTGAATCGTTGGCGCTGCCGTTCTATGATCCTTCGCCATGGGGAGCACCATTCTACACTTGAATTCCATCCGGAAAAGCTTCGGGGGGGTGCCTGCCCTGTCGGGGGCGCATCTGGAGGTTCGGTCGGGGGAAGTCCTGGGGCTGGTCGGTGAGAACGGCGCAGGCAAGAGCACACTGATTAACATTGCTACGGGCGTATTGCGTCCGGACGACGGCAGCATCTCGGTCGACGGCCAAGTGGTTCAGGTGGCCAATCCCCGGCATGCCGCGTCGCTCGGAATCGCGGTGGTCCACCAGGAGGCC
>CAZWDH010000317.1:0-7345 GCA_964632865.1 uncultured Nitrospiraceae bacterium | reverse complement strand
TTACGCCGAATCCTGCGTGGACTATTGGGGCAGTGGGAATTTGAGCGTAACGCGACAACCCAGGCGCCGGGTTCGCGAGGTCTCGAACCCGGCTCCTGTATGTTCTCAAGGTCTGGGACTTGGAATCTCTAGTAGGATCCCCCGTGAGCTCCGAAGAGTTCGGCGACCTCTTCATAGCCCATCAATTTCGCCACGGCAAACGGAGTCATTCCACCGGCGAAGTCGTCGCGCACGTTCACGTCTGCCCCGTAACTCAGAAGCATTTCCGCGACGTCGTCACGGCCGTTCAATGCCACCCAATGCAGGGTCGACATGCCGTCTTTGTTGACTTCGTTGACGTCCGCACCACTCTCGATGAGGGCTTTGACAGCGTCTTTGTGTCCGCGACGCACGGCCTTGTGGAGAGGCGTTTCGCCGAAGTCGTCGCGTTCCGCGGGGTCCGCGCCGCTGGCCAGGAGTTTACGGACGGCCTGCTCCATGCCCCAATAGGCGGCACGTTGGAGGAGCGTATCGCCCGCGGCGTGCTCGGGCGTATCTTCCTTCTCTTGGCGAAGCATGAACTCCGTCAGAGCGACATGCCCACTTTTCATGGCACGGCTCATCGGCGTTTCGCCGTCCGAGTCCATCGAGTTGTACCAATGCACCGCCATGGTGTTGTCTCCCAGCATCGTACTGTGTAGCGTGTTCATGCCATAGAAGGAGCAAGCGGAATGCCAACCAGGAGAGGCCTCTCGGCCGTCTGGCGCAAGCAGGTGGTAAGCCTTTTACTGTACGCTCCTTGTAGCGTCCGATGCATGCTGTTTCCATTATACCCTTGAACGGGGGCTGGTTGAAAATTCTGGAAATTCCTTCGTCGAAGTGACAAAGTCTTGCCGATTTACCTACGGACCATCCCGTGGTTGCCTTGCCATTGGGGTCGCTTAGCCGGTATCCTCTTTTCCGTGCGGCCATGGCATGCCGTCACGAGGTGGAGGACAACATTGCGCATCACATCACGTAACGTAAAGCATTGGGGGATCGGGTCGGCGATTGCCTTTTTCGTGTGTATGGTGTTGCCAGGCTGTGGTGAATCCGGCAACGATACCGTGGCGCCAACCGAGGAATCCGTGACCCAGGCGACAGAACCGGACGCTGACGCGCTCTTCGCAGAATGGAAACGCGCCATCGCGGAACCTGCGGATAGTCCGAATTCGTCGCAACACCAAATGTTGGCCACCGTAGTGGTATCTAAAGATCCCGAAAAGGCCGGCGATATGGTCGACCTCTTGACGGATCCGGAGACGTCGCCGGAATCCATGTTGCGAATCCTGGCCAGTTTGGAGGTTCTGCTCAATCCGGACATTACCCAACAACTCCTCAGTTTGACCGAACCTGATGTGGACCCCGCCGTACGGTCGGGTGTCACCATGCTGCTGGCACAAGCTCAGGACCCCGTAGTGGTGGAACGGTTTCGTGAGTTGAAGGAGGATCCCGAACGTCGAGTCCGTTTTGCAGCGTTGAACGCGTTGATGATCCACGGCGATCCGGAGGCGCGCGCGGCGCTCCGGGAAATGTATTTCGAGGTGGACACGCCACAGCCGTTTCGCGAGCGAATCGCACTGACTTTCGGCCTGAGTCCGGAGGGCGACGATGTGCCGTTGCTCGCCGACGCGGCGCAACGCGAAGACATGCCGGAGGACGTGGTGGCGGTCATCGTGGCGGCGTTGGCAATGTCCGGCGATCCGGCTGCGTTGCCCGCGCTCGCGCATTGCGCCGAAGGCGACTACGCCGACGACATTAAGGCTATCGCGCGGGACGGTATGGAAGTAATCAAAGCGGCGAATTCGACGCCTTCTGATCCGGAGACCGGTACCGACACGAATTCGAGCGTGCCGCCAGACGCGGGTTCTCCGGTAGAGCCGGCGACGCCGTAATCTGGAGAACTCCCAGGCATCCGCGTACCGTGCAGACAAAGGAACCTCGCCGTGCTGTTTCGAAAACGATCCAAGCGTAGCATTCCCCCTCCGTACCGGAAGTCCGATGCTGAGACGGGCTCGCGATCGGGATTACATGCCATCGAGTATGACATGATGCTCAAAGGCGCGATCACCCATCGGCGCGGCGAACCGGTGCGGCAGATCGGCGTTTACGTCAACGGGGCGATCCGTCTGGTCACCAGCGGCGATCATGTGGATCAAGACACCTACGAAGCCTTGCTTGCCGAGGGCGTGATCGAACGGCCGGCCGGTAGCGATAAACCGGACGGCCCGAAGCAACGAGCGCCGCGAATGATCGAAGACTTCGGTCCACACACGGAGTATTGAGTCGTGGGTGCAACCATTGCGTTGGCCATGATTGTGAAAGACGAGGCGGGTCAACTGCCGGGCTGCCTGGACAGCGTTCGCGATGTCGTGGACGAGATTTGCATCGTTGACACCGGTTCCACGGACGAGACCCTCGCGGTCGCAAAGGAATACGAGGCTAAGGTTAGCGTTTACCTTTGGTCCGATGACTTCGCGGCCGCGCGAAACGAATCGCTCCGCATCTGCACGAAGGACTGGATCCTCGTCCTGGATGCGGACGAACGGCTCGCCGCGGAAGATTTACCAGGTCTGCGCAATCTGGTGCGCGGTTCTCATGAAATTGCATATCGGTTCACGACACGCAATTACACGAACAACGCCGGTGTAAGTGAGTTTCAATCGTGCGACGCCAACGATCCGAATGCGCGGGGATTTGCCGGTTGGTATCCGAGCACGAAGGTACGCTTGTTTCCGAACAAACATGGGGCGCGATTCGAGGGGAAAGTCCACGAATTGGTGAATCAGTCTCTCGAACGCCAAGGCGTGCGCATCGCGGACTGCCCGATTCCGGTCCACCACTATCCCCTCACAAGAGACGCCGAACAGATCCGCAAGAAGCAAGAACTCTACCTGAAGCTGGGTCATGCGAAAGCCGCCGCCGATCCGAAGGATCCCAAAGCCTTTGCGGAACTCGGTAATCAATACGCGGAAGTTGGCGACTACGGCAACGCGGCGGGCGCGTATCGCGAAGCCGCGAAACTGGATCCGACGAACGCGGTGTATCTGAAAGACCTCGGCGGAATGCTCCATCAACTCGGACGGCACGAGGAGGCGCACCGGGCCTTGCGGCTTGCCATCGATCACGATCCAAAACTGTTTGATGCGTGGCGCAATCTGGGGGTGGTGCTCGTCGATACCAAGCAGTTCGACGGCGCCATGGAGTGTTTCGAGAAAGCCCTGCAGCTCGATCCGTCCTGGGGCGAGGGGCATCGCTATTTGAGTGTCGCCATTGAAGGATCGGGCCGGCTGGCCGATGCCGCGATCGAATCGCGCAAGGCCCTTGAAGCGGAACCCCGCTCCAAAGAGTGTCTGCAACTCTACATTCACCAGATGCTCCGGCTGGAACGGCGTCCGGAAGCGCGGGAGGCCATCCTCTCGATAATCGCGGCGGGGCACGACTCTGCCGAATTACACAATGCCGTGGGAGAATTGTACTTCTACGATCGCCTATTCGCGGAAGCGGAGTCGCACTTTTCTCTCGCTGGCGCCGGCGGACTTTCCAGCGCCTACAATAACCTCGGTGTCGTGCTGTTCAAGCAGGGGAAATTCGAGGAGGCCAGGAAAGCCTTTGAGAGTTGTCTGGAACACGACCCCGGCCACAAAGGCGCCCACGCCAATCTGCAAAAGGCCATCGAGCGCCTGGCGCAGTAGGTAGCCTGAAGACCATCCGAGGCCGAGTCTCACGGGCTCTACCTGGCCCCAAGTAGGTTGGGAATGATTCCCGACCAGAAACTTCTGAGAGACCGCGTCCAAATCTGCGACCACAAGTCCACAGATCGTCCGGGTAAACAGGGCTGTTTGCGGAGCGGGTGGAGACGTGGAGTTTCAGAAATCCTAAAGTCGACGCGCCGCACGCGGTTGGCCGAGAAGGGGCGGGTCGGGAATCATTCCCGACCTACGAGTAGCAGAAGATGTACAGGTACGTTTCGCGCTCCGGCACGATCACGGCAACCGCAAGTCTACCGTCGTATGCTCGCTTCCATCGATATCAATCACCTGGTGCGCAGCTCGCGTGTTCAGCCAGATGTTACCGTTCCGGCTGGAGCTGGTGTGGGCAACGATGGTGTAGGTGCCCGGTTGAAGTCCAGTCAAGTGGTAGGCGCCGTCTCCGCCGACAGTCAGGCCGACCGCGTGCTGGGGCCACGCCTTCTCGGTGTCGGAGCGGGTTTCGATTGGACCAACATCCCCGAAATACGCAGCGACCGTGAGCCTTTCGCCGTCGTACTGATTCGCAACGCGGATGGTTGCGGACGCGCCGGGCATGAGGGACACGTCCTGCCGCGTGACTGCGCCGGGCGAAAGGGAGACGGGTACCATAGCTGACCGTGATTCCCCATCAAACCCGGTCCATGCTTTCACTTTTAGATTCGCTTCGCCAGGAGGGACCGCATCGAATTGGTAGACCCCCGATAGGTCGGCCGTAGTCTCCATTTCCTGATGGCCCGCAGCGGTCGTGACATAGAGAGAAACTGTGGCGTCATAGGGTTGACCGTCGATGGTTACGACGCCTTCCAGTGCGGCCGTGTGTGGCAGGAACGCGAAGTCCATTCGCGTGATCTCACCCCCGCGGATGCTGACCTGCTGCGTCTGATGAAATTCGCCCGTGTCCATTCCGGCCGTATTGGGGGCCAATCGGGCGCCGCCCTTGCCCGACCCGGCGGGGAGACCATCAATGCGGTACGTGCCGTCCGGTCCGGTGCGGCCGCTGAAACCGGCAACCGGCCCGAGATCCGGCATGTGGACCCAGACCAGGCAGTTTGGCGCAGGTTGGCCGTCATAGGTGATCGTCCCCGCGACGGCGCCGCCCGTACCCAGCGTGAACGTCTGCACCCGCGTCCCCGATATGGAGGGGACGACCCGCTCGACCAGCGGCGCGTATGAAGGGTGCTTGATGGCGATTAACGCGCCACGCGAATCGAGGTTGTCGAGCACGAAAGTTCCGTCCTCCGCCGATTCGACTTTGGGCAGCCGTTCGACGTCTTCCCTGCTCTGCAATCCGTCGGCGAAGATGCGGGCGCCTTGTACCGGGGCGCCTGAAGTATTCCGGACGATGCCTTCAATCCGTGCGGCGGGTTGCAGGCGAACGGTGACTTTCGTAGGACCCTCCGCTGACATCACCACGAACTCGTCGATGTAGCCGTTTGCGCGGACCGACACGGGGACAGGTCCGGACCGCACGCCCCCCAGGTGGAACCGTCCCTGCGGATCGTGGACGGGCAGATCCTTGCCCATCGCCCTTACGTTGAAGTCAGAAAGCGGCGCGCCGGTATCGGCGCGAATCACCGTCCCGACGATTTCGCGGGAAGCAGCCTCCGCCTTCGCGGCGACGATTTCTATGCCGGTAGCTCCGGCAGGCACGCCGTAAATCGCTCCGAGCGCTTGCTTATCCCTCGAAAGTACCTGGAGGTTGTAGCGCACGTAGGCGAGATCGGCAAGCGCAAACTCGCCGTTGTCATTCGTACTCGCCGATTCGAATGACTGTAACGTAAGATTCTCGCCGCGGACGGTGACCCCGGAGACGGAACAGCCGTCTTCACCAACGACGCGGCCGGAGATCCGGTATCGCGTGTCGTCGTCCGGCGAGGGATAAATAACGCGAACGCCTTCGAGTCGTTCACCGGCCGAGACGAAGACAACCGTGTCGGTCTCCACTGACCGTCCGCCGCCGCGTGGTTCGACGCTGAACGCGTATGTATCGCTCTGGAGTTTGTCGAGCGCGAACCTCCCGTCGGTATCGGACCGTGTTGTAGGAATGATTCCCACTCCTTTGCCTGTGGTCTCTGCAAGTGCGAGGATCTTGATGTTCGATTGCGGGCGGCCGGACGCGTCCACGACAACGCCCTCGACAATTGCTTGCGGTTCCATCGCGATCTCGACACCGGAAACATCTCCATCCGTCATCGTGATGATATTCGAGCGAGCGAGTCCGTAGCCGTCCTTTTCGGCGTTGATGGTGACGTCGTCGCCAGCGCGGTAGCCCATCAACGTGAACGAGCCGTCGGCCTCGGAATGGCCATATTGCTGCCGGTCAGATGCAACGAAAGTTGAAAGCCCGGCGCCACGAATGGGCGATCCTTCGGAGTCGACGATGCGACCGGATATGGTCAAGCCGCGCGACACGGGGATGTCGTGGGTGACGCGCTTACCGAACGCGAGCGTCACTTGCGGTTTCATGGGTTCTTCGGGAAACGGATACCCTTCTACAAACCGGTCGCGCCACACCGAGTAGGCGCCTGCGGCGAGACCGGTGACTTCGTAGAAGCCGTTCGCGTCGCTCGGCTCGCTGAATCTCGAGTAGTCAATGTCCCTGCCAATCACCAACACCTTCACGCCGGGGAGACCCTTGCCCGATTCCGCGTCAAAGATGCGTCCCGCGACGACCGCTCCTTCCGCCGCCTGGATGTACAAGTCATCTGCTGGACGTTCCGCTGGGACGGAAACGCGCGTCAACCCGCCGACCGGCGCCCAATAGACGTCGTTCAGCCGCACGCAGCGATCCCCAGGCGCCACGCAGGTGAACTCAAACCGGCCTTCCGCGTCCGTTGTCGTGTCTGCCTTGTCCCATTCCTGGCCGCCGAAGTAATCGACGCGGACGCCCGGAATGGGGTCGCCAGTATCGGCGTGGACGACCTTGCCCCGGATGATGCTGCCGCGGTCGATGGCAATTGTGGCTTCATCTTCGCCGGTTTGGAGATACCCGGTCGTTTTGGTGGCATAGCCCTCCGCGCGAACATTGAACCGCCATTGACCGGTCCACAAAGCGGGAAAGGCGAACTGACCATTCTGGTCGGTACGTTCCGCCAAGGCTGCTTTCCGATTCCAGTCGCAGGAGAACGAGCCGGTCCCGGATTGCCGGTCCGGATAGACGATAGCGTCTGCCACAGGCTGTCCTTCGCCATTGACCACGACGCCGCGCAACGATTCAGCAGCGCGGGGTTGCAACGTGACGGTGTCCTGTGGGTTGTGTTCGTCGACCGATGCCTCGACCCACGCCAGTGTTCCGCCGGCCATCGCCAATACCTCGTAGGACTCGAACGGCAGCGCCTCGAAAGCGAAGGTCCCATCCGCGGCTGACATGGCGGTACGGAACTTCTCCGTCCAATCCACGACCCAGTGGCCATCCTCAGTGGCGCGGTGCAAGAGCACGTGGGCGTTGGGGATCGGGACATGATTCGGGGTCTCGACGACGCCGCGTATGACGCCAATGCCGCTGTTGGGCGGTGCTGGCGCCGGTTCCTCCGGTTTCGTGTTCGCAGCGAGAACGATTTGCTCCGTTTCCGCGG
>CAZWDH010000316.1:0-7350 GCA_964632865.1 uncultured Nitrospiraceae bacterium | reverse complement strand
GGACATCGAGCGGGAGCGCGGCATTACGATTAAGTCCGTGGCGGTGCGGATGAATTACACGGCGCAGAACGGCGAAAACTACGTGTTGAACCTCATCGACACGCCGGGCCACGTCGACTTTTCCTACGAAGTGTCGCGGAGTCTCGCCGCCTGCGAAGGCGCACTGCTGCTCGTCGACGCCGCACAGGGGGTGGAGGCGCAGACGCTCGCTAACGCGTACAAGGCTATCGAGCAGAACCTCGAAATCATTCCGGTCATCAACAAGATTGACTTGCCGAGCGCCGACGTGGAATCCGTGCGGCGCCAGATCGAAGACGTGGTTGGGCTCGACGCCAGCGACGCTATCCTCGCGAGCGGCAAGGAAGGCACCGGCGCGATTGAAGCGTTGGAAGCGGTCATCAAGAAGGTTCCGGCCCCCACGGGGGACCGCGATGCGCCGCTGCGCGCGCTCATTTTCGACGCGAAGTACGACGCCTACCGCGGCGTGATCGTGTACATCCGCGTGAAGGAAGGCCGCATCACCAAGGGCATGAAGGTGATGATGATGGCTAATGACATGAAGTACGAAGTGGCGGAACTGGGCACGTTCCGTCCCGAGATTACACCGTCGGACATTCTTGAAGCGGGCGAAACCGGCTATCTCATCTGCAACATCAAGACCCTGGAGAGCACAAAGATCGGCGACACGATCACCGACGCTTCGCGGCCCGCGTCAAAGCGCCTTCCGGGATATAAGGAACCGCAGTCGACGGTGTTCTGCGGCTTGTATCCGGCGGTCGCGAACGACTTTCAGGAATTGCGCGACGCCTTGGAGCGGCTGCAACTGAACGACGCCTCGTTCACCTTCCAGGCCGATACGTCCGACGCGCTCGGCTTCGGATTCCGCTTGGGCTTTCTGGGGTTGCTTCACATGGAGATCATCCAGGAGCGGCTCGAGCGGGAGTTTAATCTGACGCTCGTCACCACGGTGCCGAACGTGGCCTACGAAATCACCAAGCGCGACGGCACGAAGATCACGATTGAAAACGCGTCGAAGATGCCGGCGCCCGGCGACATTGAGGTTATCGAGGAACCGTACATCGAGGCGGAGATCATCGTGCCGACCGAGTACCTGAGCGGCGTGATCGACCTGTGCAAGAAAAAGCGCGGCATTCACGTGCGGGTCGACTACCTCGATGCAAAGCGCTGTCTCGCAATCTACCAGATGCCGCTCGCGGAAATCGTGTTGGACTTCTACGACAAACTCAAGAGTATCTCCCGCGGGTATGGTTCGCTCGAATACCACATCATCGGCTACCGGCCCGGCAACCTCGTGAAGCTGGACATTCTGCTGAACGGCGAACCGGTGGATGCCTTGTCATCGATCGTGCACCGCGATCGAGCCGAATGGGTGGGGCGTCAGCTCGCCGCGAAGCTGCGGGCTCTGATCCCCCGACAGCAATTCGAAGTCGCAATTCAGGCCGCCATCGGCAGCCGCATTCTGGTGCGCGAAACGGTCAAGGCCTTGCGCAAGAACGTTACCGCCAAATGTTACGGCGGCGACATCACGCGCAAACGCAAGCTCCTCGAGAAGCAGAAGGAGGGTAAACGCCGCATGAAACAGGTTGGCAGTGTGGAAGTACCGCAAGAGGCGTTCATGGCCCTGCTGCGCGTCGGCGACGATGCGGACCGCTAGGATGAAGAAGCCTCGAATAGCACCCGCAGAGAGCGGCATCTGGTATGTCGTTGCCCAATCCATTCAATCCATCACCGGGCCCTGGACCTGGGAGAATCTGGTCAGTTGGGTCAAGCTGATCGCCATCGTGCTGACGGTATGGTGGATCGGTATTCAGCCATTCCGGATCCCCAGCGGCTCGATGGAGCCGACTTTGCATGGCGATCCCGGGTTCTTTATCGGCGACCGCGTGTTTGTGAACAAGTGGATTTACGGACCCCGCATCCCCTTTACGAATACACGCATCTTCCGCCTCGACGAACCCAGGCGCTGGGATATCGTGGTGTTCCGCTCGGTGGAACCGGAGGAACCACGCAAGATCCTGATCAAACGCGTCGTCGGCCTGCCGGGCGAGCGCATTCACATCTTCAACGGCAAGATCTACGCCGATGGCGAACCCCTCGAACTTCCCGAGGACATGCCGGACGTGCACTATGTGGGCGAAGAGCCGCCATTCGAAGACGTGCAGCGGGCCATCATCGCGGAAAACCCCGAGAATCCCGGCGAAGCCCTGCAGATGGCGCGCGCCTACTACAGCAAACTCGCCCAGATGGAACGCGCGGGCCTGCTGAATTACGGCGTTCGCGAAGAAGATCAATATGCCGTCGTGCCAGAGGACCACTACCTCATGATGGGCGACAACAGCGCGAACAGCCAGGACGGCCGCTACTTTGGCTGGGTGCCGCACGACCATTTGCTGGGCCGGGCGTTCTGCGTGTGGTGGCCTATCGGCCATCGAAAGGATCTCAGCGGGTTTACGGATACCGCAACGGGCCTCGCCCTGTTGTTCGGCATTCCCGGTCTGCTTATTGGGTATGAAGTGTGCCGTGCCTTCTTCTTCCTGCCCTGGCGGCTGCGCGGCGGTGCGCTGGGCAAACGCGCGGCCAAAGGCGAACGCGTGCTCATCAACCGCGCCGCATTCGGCGTGCGGCTTCCGCTCCTCGGCATTCCCGTGTATCCGGGGCGCGCGCCCGCGGCTGGCGAGAGCGTCGCGTTTACCGTCTCGGTTCACGCGCCCGGCGGCGCCTCCGCAACAGACCTTGCGTTTGGTGTGGTGGCCGGATCCCCAGGCGACACGATCACGATCGAAGACGGCGTGGTACATGTGAACGGCACATCCACCGGCCGCACGGCGCAACGCGAAGGCGCGCCCGAGGACTCCGATTCCAAGGAACGCGCCAAGTGGCTCAGCAAGAAGAAGTCCACGGTGCCGGACGATCAATACCTCGTTCTCGCGGAAGATGGCTCGACGGGTCCCGACAGCCGAATCGTGGGTTTCGTGCCCAAGGACTCCCTTGTGGGCGTCGTGTCGGCCGTGTGGTGGCCGCCGCACCGCCTGCGCGCGGTGAAGGGATAGCTGCACAGGCAGCGCGGCGATCCCAGGGAGGAAGCCTTCCTGTATGGCAAAGCGATTGGGTTCATCAGGAAGCGCTGTCGGCCGAATCGCGGGCGCCATCGGCATGACCCGCGACGGCGCGGGCGATTGGGCGCGCGGATTCTTCATCGCCCTGGTTATTGCGTTGACGGTACGCTGGGCTATTGCCGAACCGTATCGTATTCCTAGCGAGTCCATGGAACCGACTTTGCACGGCGACCCCGGTTTTCTCCGAGGCGATCGCGTCTTCATCAACAAATGGGCTTTCGGCCTGCGCGTGCCATTCACCAACAAACAGATTCTGCGCGGCGGAGAGCCGGAACGCTTCGACATCGTCGTCTTCCACGCAGTCGAACCCAACGCCAAATTCCCCCGGCTGGTCAAGCGTGTTGTGGGACTCCCCGGAGAACGCATCCATATCGAAGGCGGCACGGTGTTCGTAAATGGCGAAGCGCTGCGCCTGCCTGAGTCCATGCCGCAGATCGATTACACCAGTGCCGGGGAGTACGGCGTGCGGACCGAGGACGAGTTCGCGGTCGTTCCGGAGGGCCACTACCTGGTGCTCGGTGACAACAGCGCGAGCAGCCGCGATGGGCGCTACTTCGGGTGGGTGCCGCATGAGCATCTCCTGGGACGTGCGTTTTGCATCATGTGGCCCGTGAACCGGTGGCGCGATTTTACGGGGTTCACCGGGCGGTGGTGGTTCCGAGGTCCCTTGGGCTTTCTCTTAGCCTATGCCCTGCTCCGGCTGTTCTTGGGAAGGACTTGGCACGTGCACACATCGCGCGTCGGCGATCCCGTGCACGACGGCGAACGAGTCTACGTCAACCGGATCGTCTACGGGTTGCCCATTCCTTTCACGCGCCGGCGCCTTATCCCCGGCAGAGAACCGCGGCGCGGCGAGTGCGTGTTGTACCATGTACCGAAGGAGAAGAACGTGGTAACCATCGGCCTCGTGGCCGCAGTGCCCGGAGACCCGTTCAAAAGCAAGGACGGCAAGCCCGCCGTCGTCCCCGAGGGACGCTATCTTATTGCGCGGGAGGGACGACTTGCCCACGCAGTTCGCCGAGACGATTTGATCGGGACAGTCTCCGCCGTGTGGTGGCCGCCGTCGAAATGGCGCAGGGTGCGCGCATGACCGGACTTTATGTCCATATCCCGTATTGCCGGACGATCTGTCCGTATTGCGACTTCGTGAAACGGCCGGCGAAGGGCAACGTGCCGGAGCCGTTTATCAATGCCCTGTGCGAGGAGATGGCGCGTCACGAAGGCGACACCGATGTGGAGAGCGTGTTCTTTGGCGGAGGCACGCCGTCGCTCGTCGCGCCTGCGTCGTTGAAGCGCATCTTCGACACGATGCGCCGGAAGTTCGCCCTCACCTGCGATGCGGAGATCACCCTCGAAGCCAATCCCGACGACGTAACGCCAGACCTCATCGCCGCGTGGTGCGATCTCGGCGTGAACCGCATCAGCATGGGTGTGCAGAGTTTTGACGAGGAAGCCCTGCGTTACCTCGGACGCCGTCACGACGCAGACGGCGCGCGCCGCGCCTGCACATTGGTTGCAGAGCACTTCGAATCGTGGAACCTGGACCTCATGTTCGGCGCTCACCCGGTCAATGCATACCCCGCGACCCTGGCGGAATGCAGGGCCATCGCGCCGCCCCACGTGTCGTCTTACGGCCTTACCTACGAGGCGGGCACGCCCTTCGGCAAGCGCGCCGACGAGGCCATCGACGACGACATCTACCTCGAGCTTTACACGCAGACGGTGGACGGATTGAAACCCTTGGATCGGTACGAGGTGTCCAACTTCGCGCGGCCCGGGTTCGAGTGCCGCCACAACCTGCGTTACTGGCACAACGAGACGTATGCCGGATTTGGTCCCGGCGCGTACTCGTTCCTTAACGGCGTCCGCGCGCGCAATCACGTGAAGCTGGAGGCCTACCTCGCCGACCCAGGCGGTAAGTGCGAAGCGCTGGACCTCAGCGATCGTGAGATCCGTCTGGAAACCGTAATCCAGTATCTCCGGCTCGCGGAAGGTTTGCCGAAGCAGGTCTACAACGATCGGTTCCGCCGCGACGTCCACGATGACTTCGGCGAAGCATTGGCCCAACTCGCCGCGCGCGGCCTCGTCGAAGATACCGGGACTACGTGGCAACCCACCGAACGCGGCTTTGAACTCAACAACGAGATCGGCCTGGCCCTGGTGGATTGCACCCCCGCGGGCCGCGAATAATCCATCATGGTTCATTTTCGTCTTCCAGCGACTGCACGGTTTTGACGCCTCCGGCACAGCGGGTTGGAAAACCCGCTCTCCTGTCAGTGCGCATAAACCGGGGCACAACGGGTAGAGTGTGGACACCCTAGTGCGTCAACCTGAGCGAGGGATCTCTATCGAGATTGTCTGTATAAGAACAGTTGCGAGCCCATATCGCCATGACTTCTCCGTGCTCGAAACCGCTATCGGTATCGAAATCGAGGGTGGAACCACCGTGGGGTTTGGATTCTCCCTTCTGGCTGCATGCCGGGCCCTCTTTCTCGATCCCGATCCCGACAGCGATTTTGATTTTGAAGAAAGGGAGTCCCATGCAGACACCGCTTGAGATGATACCGGGAAAGATCATCCGCGACCTTGGGGACGGCTACGTGCTCCGCTGGAGCACGCGTGCCGACGCGGACGCGGTGGGCGAATTGTCGGCGATCGTGTTTCACATTCCCGACAGTGACCAGCCGAACGAACGCGTGCACCGCTGGGCCGCCGACCTTTGCGGACGTCCGCATCCCACCATGTGCGAAGGTTGCGTAACCGTCGTGGAAGACACGCGGGCGAAACGGCTGGTCTCGTCCATGTGCCTCGTGCCGCAGACCTGGTGTTGCGAAGACCTCGCCTTTCCCGTAAGCCGGCCCGAAATCGTGGTCACGCGGGAAGACTGCCGGCGGCGCGGATTCGTGCGCGCCCAGTTCGAGGCCTTCCACGCGTGGAGCGAAGGGCGCGGCGACCGCATGCAGGCCATCACCGGGATTCCGTGGTACTACCGCCAGTTCGGGTATGAACTCGCCCTCGATCTCGGCGGCGGGCGCCGCACGCCCGTGGGCGTAATCCCCGCGCCGGACGCGAAGGCAGAGCGCCTCTATCGCACGCGCCGCGCCACGGCGAAAGACCTGCCGGCCCTCCGCGCCATTTACGAACACAACACGCACGACCTGCTCTACACGCTTCAGTACGAGGACGCCGTCTGGCGCTACGACATCGACGGACGAAGTCCCGATACGGGCGTCGCCAGCAACGTGATTGAAGCGGCGGACGGCGAAGTCATCGGCTGGTTCGTCCATCCCTTCTGGAAATGGGCGGGACGCATGCACTGCTACACGTTCTGGCTCCTGCCGGGACATTCGTACCGCGCCGTCGCGCCTTACGTGGCCGAGACGATGCACCACTTCGCGGAACACGACGCGCAAGGCAACGACGAACCGCTGAAAACGTTGTTCTGGGAATTGGGCGAACAGCATCCGCTCTACGACGCTTACGCCAGGGAAATGGCCGACACCGTGCCGCCCTTCGCGTGGTACATCCGCGTGCCCGACATCCCTGGCTTCGTCGATTTCCTGCGCCCCGTCCTCGACCGCAGATTGGAGCAGTCCCCCTTCGCCGGCCACACGGGTACGCTCACCATCAACGGCTTCACCTGGGGCATGCGCCTCACCATCGACCGCGGCCGCGTCACGTCGGTTGTTCCCTGCCAAGTCGACGTCCACAAGGAACCCGCCGACGTCGACTTTCCCAACCTCACGTTCCTCATGACCCTCATGGGCCGCCGTAGCCTCGATGAAATCAAACACATCTACCCCGACTGCAACGCGAAGGACGAGGCGTATGGGCTGATCAGCGCATTGTTTCCAAAGCGGCCGTCGCGGGTCATCGGAGTGGCGTGAAGGTTTTTTTGAGTAGTCCATTTCACGATTGCTTCGGGTTGCCTGACCATCGTTCGTGCCGTAGAATCATGGAGGGGATTCATTTTCAACACACGAGACCGCCAAAGGTCTTGATTACAGGAGTGCATGCCATGACGCTATCGCGCAGAACCTTTGTGTCGGCCCTTTTCTGTTCCGGCGCCGGGGTGGCCTATGCCGCCGAAAAAGGGAGTAGCGGAAACGCCGGGAACGATTCGAAACCCGTCTTCGTCGTCGCGGAGATCGAAGTCAAACCGGGCAAACGGGACGAGTTCATCGCTATCTTTAAGAAGAACGTGCCCAACGTC
>CAZWDH010000315.1:0-7385 GCA_964632865.1 uncultured Nitrospiraceae bacterium | reverse complement strand
ATCGAGTACCTTCGCCGCCACGTGTCTCACTGAATATACCTTACCCTATGCGCACCGGATTCGCAAAGGAAAATTTCGTGATGATTTCTTGATCGCGTCGCGTTTCCGGCATCATTCTGATTCGCCAGGTACTGCGCCGGAAAGGAACTAAGGGTAGTCTGAAATGTCCAATACAACCAACCGCAGCCCGCGGCGCACCATCACGCTTCTTCTCGTTGGCGCGCTGGTAGTCGGCGGGTCGCTGGCCTACCTCCGCTATTTCGCAACGTTTCGATTCTGGTTCCCCCCGCCGGTGGGCGATGGACCGGCAGGACCGGCTGTGGCGCGCGAGCCGTTTCAATCGACCTGGACGGACAGGCCGGTGGTGCTCCTCGGGCTTGGTGACAGCGTGACGGCCGGATTCGGGGCGGACCCGGGCCTCTCGTACTTCGAGCGGCTCGTGCAGAATCCGCCGGGCGAATTCGAGGATATGAAGGGTGTTTGCCTGGGTGCCGTGTTTCCTCAATTCAGGCCAATGAACATCTCCTTGTCGGGGTCTACGTCGCTGGAGCATTGGTCCGAGCAGATTGAACCTCTGGAAACGTTTCCGCCCGGCACCTATGGGATCGTGGTGATGACTACCGGCGGAAACGACCTCATTCACTGGTATGGCCGGGGCGAGCCCAAAGAGGGCGCGATGTATGGGGCGACCATGGAACAGGCGCGACCGTGGATCGAGAACTTTCGCGTACGTTTGGACACCATGCTGGCGAAAGTCGAGGCGGCCTTTCCCGGCGGCTGTCAGATCTTCCTTGCGAACATCTATGACCCATCCGATGGTGTCGGCAACCCGGCTGCCGCGGGACTTCCTCCCTGGCCGGATCTGCTCGCTATCCATGATGCCTACAACGCCGTCATCGCCGACGCCACGGTCCGGCATGACAACGTCCATCTCGTCGACATCCGCGGTCCGTTCCTCGGCCATGGCGTGCATTGTATCCAATGGTGGCGGGAGCATTACCGGCGGGAGGACCCGCACTACTGGTATTTCAGCAACCTTGAGGATCCCAACAATCGGGGCTACGATGCGTTGCGACGGTTGTTCCTGAACGAGATCGCGGCGGTGCTGGCGCCGCGGGAGGGGGTTCCGGGACCGTTTCAGAGTGTGGAGAATGGCGCAGCCGTTGGTGGCGATTGATAAATTCGAAATCCGAGATTCGAAATTCGAAACAAATCCTAATGACCAAAATTCAAAACGATAGCCCCCGTGACTTGGGCGTCCTCGTCCGAAATCTAGTTGGGGTGCACCTTGAATAGGAAACGCGTCGATCTTAGCGGCGATGGTAAGCCGTTGAGTGACAATCCTTTCGCTTCGTTGGGCGGTATGGATGAGGGCCTCCCGCATCAGCCGGAGCCGGAAACCTCTCCGGTCGTGGCGGAAAAGTCTGCGGAGCGCCGGTTTCAGGTCGAAAAGACGAGGAAGGGCGGGCTGCCCGTGTTCGTGGAACGGCGGGCGAAAGGCAAGGTGGTGACGGTGGTGCGCAACGTCTCGGGCGATGCCGAGCACCTCCTTAAGTCCCTGAAGAAACGGTGCGGAGCCGGGGGTGTCCTCCGGGATGGGGACGTGGAAATCCAGGGCGACCACCGGGCTTCGATCGAGGCGTTCTTGCGGGATAGCTAGGCGCAAATCCCGGCGCAAAAGAAATTTGCGGAATCGCGCGGCTGTTCCGTGTACAATAACCTCTCTGCGCTTTCCGGTCCCCGGACGGGACAACCAGTCGATTAAGTGCAGCTACACCAAACCCAGAAGGAGTCTACCGTGAAGAATCTGTTGACATTAGCCGTGCTTGGGGCCGTCATTTTGACGCCGGTCGCCGCGTTTGCCGCCGAAGGCGACAAGGAAGAGGCCGCGCCGGCGCCTATCAAGCTCGAGACCGAAGCCCAAAAGGTTTCGTATGTAATCGGCTCGCAGATTGGCACCAGCATCAAGTCGGACGGTATCGAGATCGATATGGACGCGTTCGTTCGCGGGCTGACCGACGCGCGCGCCGGTCGCGAACTGGCCATGACCCAGGAAGAGATGCAGCAGGCCATGCAGAGCTTTCGGGAGCAAATGATGACGAAGATGCAGGCTGAGCGCGCGGAAGCCGGCGCGAAAGCCGGCGCGGAAGGCGCCAAGTTTCTTGCCGAGAATGCCGAGAAGCCGGGCGTGAAGACCACCGAGTCGGGCCTCCAGTATGTCGTCGTGGAAGAAGGTGACGGCGCGACGCCGGATGCGAGTGACGTGGTGCGGACGCACTACCGCGGCACGCTTATCGACGGTACGGAGTTCGACAGCTCTTACGCGCGCGGCGAACCAGCCGAGTTTCCGGTCAATGGCGTCATTGCCGGGTGGACCGAAGCGCTGCAGTTGATGCAGGTGGGCGACAAGTGGAAGTTGTTCATTCCGTCGGACCTGGCCTACGGCGAGCGCGGCGCGGGCCAGGACATTCCGCCGAACGCGACGCTTATTTTCGACATCGAGTTGCTCGAGGTCGTCGAGGACAACAGCATCGCGATTCCGCAAGAATAGCGAATCGCCAGATTGTGCGGAGCGCTGGTAGGCATGGGCCTTCCGGCGCTTCTTGCTATAGTGGAGTGTTGTTTTGATCGGACCGATCAGACCGATCTGTCGGATCGGTCCGATTGGGCATATCGACAGGAACAAAACTTGCCGGAGAACCCGCAACACGCTACCCTATTTCGTTGCAAGGTATTGTACTGGCCAACCTGGAGCTATCGGCCATGGCGACCCACTCGGAAATCCTCGATCTTGTCAACGCGACCCCCTTTGTCGACACCCACGAGCACTTGTGGGAGGAGCGGACGCGTCTGGCCGCGCTGGCGGAGCCGGGCCAACACCCGATGCCGAGCGATCTGGGCATCCTCTTCTACCACTACGCGGATTCCGACCTGGTATCGGCCGGACTATCGGCGGAAGACCGCAATAAGATGGTCGACCCGATGACCGACATCCACGAGAAGTGGCGGCTGATCGGTCCCATTTACGCGCGGACGCGCCATACGGGGTATTTGCAGAACGTGCGGGAGTCCTTGCGCCTTATGTTCGGCGAGGACGACATCACGGACGACAACTACGCGCGCATCTCGGACCTGATTCGCGGCCAGATTGCGCCAGGATATTTTAATCGGCTCTTGCGGGACGTGTCGAAAATTGAGCACACGCAGGTGAACAGTTTCGAAGATCCGGTGTTCAATGAGACTGAGTATCCCGATCTCCTTTGCCAGGACCTGAGCTTCGTGGGGATGAGTTCCGGATTGAATATCGAGCCCTACGCGAAGAAGGCCAACCGGGAAGTCGGCTCACTGCAGGACTGGCACGAGATTATCGACTGGGTGTTCGACACGTACGGGCCGCGCGCCATTGCTATCAAGAACCAGAGCGCCTATGCGCGCCGATTGGACTACGACGATGTACCGGCGAACGACGCGGCGCCGCTGTTTGCCCGGCATATCCGGGATCCCAAGGGTTCCGCCGGGTTTGAGAAGAAGGCGATCCAGGACCACTTGTTCCACTACTGCATCCGGAAGGCGGTCGAGTACAACCTGCCGGTGAAGCTGCACACGGGGTACTACGCGGGCAACAACCACATGCCTTTGCATCGCGTGGGGGCCAACGACGGGGACTTGTGTCCCATCATCAAAGCGCACCCCGATGCGAAGTTTATCATCATGCATATCTCGTATCCGTATCAGGACGAGGCGATTGCGCTGGCCAAGCATTATCCGAACGCGTACGTGGATATGTGCTGGGCCTGGATTATCAATCCCCTCGCGAGTGTTCGGTTTACGAAGGAATACCTGATGGCCGCGCCGCACACGAAGCTCTTGACGTTCGGCGGAGACTACGGCCCGGTGGAAATGGTGCCGGGCCATGCGGCAATCGCGCGGAAAGGGTTGGCGCAGGCGGTCAGCGAATTAATTTCGGATGGGTGGGTCGGCGACGGCGAAGTGCCCGCGTTGGTAGATCGCATCATGCGCGGAAATGCCCACGAGATTTTCGACTACGAGGGCACCCTGGCGGCGTGGAACGCGCCGGCCGCGTAACGGAATTTAGCAGGCGAGACGCCTGCGCCACGATTCTTACAGGAGAGACAATGGCGACCGTTTCGGAAAAGACCGCGTCCCTTCGCAACGTGTTGTATAACGAGATTCTGCCGGGCGTGGAAAAGCCGTCCCGCTACATGGGAACGGAACTGAACTCGACGCACAAGGACCCGGCGGAAGTCGACCTGCGTGTCGCGCTCGTATTTCCCGACCTTTACGACCTGGGGCTGGGGAATCTGGGCATCCTCATTCTCTACGCGATCCTGAACAAGCTGCCCTGGTGCTGGTGCGAGCGGGGCTATACGCCCGCGCCGGATATGGAAGCGGCACTCCGCAAGCGCGGTCTCTCCGCGTTCACGAACGAGTCCAAAGACGCTCTCGGCGAGATGGATCTGATTGGGTTCACGCTGCAGACGGAGTTGAACTACACGAACATCCTGAATTTGCTGGACCTGTCGGGAATTCCGCTGCGTACGGAGCACCGGGACGATTCGCATCCGCTCACGATGGCTGGGGGTCCGTCGGTATTCAATCCGGAACCGTTGGCGCCGTTCATCGACTTCTTTGTCATCGGCGACGGCGAGGATGTGATCGTAGAGATCGCGGAAGTGCTGCGTGGGATGAAGGACGAGCCGCGGAGAACGAAACTCGAAGCATTGGCGAAACTGGAAGGGATCTATGTGCCAGAGTTGTATCCCTTCGAGACGATGCCGGACGGGCGCATTCTGCCGAAGGAGGACGCGCCGAAAATCGTGAAGCGTACTTTGCAGGATTTGGACGGCGCGACCTTCCCTACGAACTACATCGTGCCGTACACCCAGCAGGTCCACGACCGTATCGGGCTGGAAGTGTTGCGGGGCTGCACGCAGGGATGCCGGTTCTGTCAGGCGGGCATGGTGACGCGACCCGTGCGCGAGCGTTCCATCGAGAAGGTAGACGAACTGATGGAGCGCACGCTGGATGCAACGGGATACGAAGAGGTTTCGCTGGTTTCCTTGTCGACCTGCGATTTCTCGCGGCCGCGCATGCTCGTCGAGCAAGCGGCCAAGCGCGCGGCGGAAAGTAATGTGAGCGTGTCGCTTCCATCGCTCCGTTTGGATTCCTTTTCCGTGGAACTGGCCGACATGGTGGCCGGCGTCCGCCGTAGCGGCTTGACCTTCGCGCCGGAAGCGGCCACGCCCCGGTTGCGCGCCGTTATCAACAAATGGATCCCCGATGAGGACTTGTTGAACATGTCCTCGGAGGCGTACGGGCGCGGCTGGAATCATGTAAAGACCTATTTCATGATCGGCCTGCCCACGGAGCGTGACGAGGATGTGGAAGCCATCGTCGACCTGTGCCTTCGGACCTTGAAGCTGGGACGCACGATCAATCCCCGGGCCAAGGTAAACACGGGCGTCTCGACCTTCGTACCCAAGCCCTTCACCCCTTTCCAATGGGCTGAGCAGATCACGCTGGAAGAGGCTTACCGGCGGCAGGGCATCCTGGAGAAGGGATTCCGGGGCAATGGCGCGATCAAGTTCGGCAAGCACGAGCCCGAGATCACGTTCATCGAAGGACTGCTAACCCGGGCGGACCGCCGGGGCGCGGACTTGCTGGAAGCGGCGTGGCGGAATGGGGCGCGCCTCGAATCGTGGGGCGAGCACCTGAACTTCAAGGCCTGGCTGGACGCCGTCGAACAGACAAACTACGACGTGCAGGACGCATTGCGGGCGCGGGATCTCGACGAGCGCCTGCCCTGGGATCACATCGACATGCTGATTCCGAAGAAGTGGTTCCAGGAAGACTGGCAGCGGGCAATGGAATTGAAGCACGCGCAAGACTGCCGGGCGGGCAAGTGCCATCTCTGCGGCGTGATCTATCGCGAGCGGGAATTGTGCAAACACATGCTGAAGCGGCAGAAGCAGGGCCGCATCGAGGAGCAGGACTGGAAGCCCACGCCCTTGCCCGAGTACCAGGAGCCGGAGGCCGTGCAGCGGCTGCGCTTCCGCATTGGGCGCAACGGCGAAGCGCGGTTTCTGTCGCATCTGGAATTGGTCAACTCGTGGGTGCGCACGTTGCGGCGCGCGCGGACGCCGATCTCCTATTCGCAGGGGTTCCATGCCCACCCGAAACTGTCCTTCGCGACCGCTCCGCCGGTGGGCGAGGAGTCTATGGGCGACTACATGGACATCGTGTTGAAGGAGTGCGTGGATCCCGAGGACCTGTTGCGGCGGATTCAGGCGACGTTGCCGGAAGGCATCCGGGCCTATCAGGTTGAAGAAGTGCCGCTCAAAGCGCCGGCCCTTATGGCCTGCACGACGGGGTTTGCCTACACATTGTTTGCTTCCGGCGATCCTGACGCCCTGAAGGAGCGAATCGATGCCGCAATTGGCGCGCCCGAGATCATCGTGGAGCGCGACGGCAAAGCCAAGAAGGCTCGCGGTAGAAAAGGGCGCGCACCGAAGATGGAAGTCGATATTCGGCCCATGATACGACGCTTGGAGTTGACGGAGGCGGGCGAGCATCAGGCGACGATCGAACTCGAGATTGAGTTCGTGGGCGGCCGCTCGGTGCGCATGCGCGAGATCCTGCCGCTGCTGGGCCTCGACGCGCAGTCGACGAAGGTGCTCAAGCGTGAGACGTTTCTTGCGAGCAATCCAGCGCCAGCGAGCGTGGCGGTAACCGCGTAGCATCCCATCAGCGGACGATTCGAAAAGGGGGTAATCATGTTCCGAGGCATGGTCTGTGTCTTCTTGCTCACTGCTACAGCGCTCGCCACGCTTCAGGAATCCATCGACGCGAACCCGGGACAACTGGTCGAGGTGCCGCCGGGCGAGGTCCATATCGACCAGCCGCTGCGAATCACGACGCCGGGGTCGGGCTTGTTTGGCCAAGGTACGATCGTGCAGGACAACCCGGAGGCCAACATTCTCGAGATTGCGGGGACCGAGAACATCCGCATCGAGGGTATTACGTTGACCCGCGCGGAGGGCAAGCAGGATTCCAACCGGCACGCGATCCATATAGGGAACTCCGAGCGCGTCGAGTTGCGAGGCATCCGCGTCATCGACAACCGCAGCACGGCGGGTACGGTCTATTTCGAGAACAGCCGGTCCAGCAGCATGCGCGACAGCGCCGTTATCAACTACAAACGGGTTGGCATCGACGATCGGACATCAAGTGAACTCTATGGTTATGCCTTTCGCGTAATAGACGGCACGGGCATCGTGGTGAACGGGTCTACCGATATCAGCATTCAGGACAATCACGTGGTTGAGCGAAACATCTTTCCCACAAGAGAGTTTAAGGAGCAGCAC
>CAZWDH010000314.1:0-7434 GCA_964632865.1 uncultured Nitrospiraceae bacterium | reverse complement strand
CGCGGTCCATCGAGCGGCCGTCAGTGCAGGCTCCTTCGCGGTCGATTCAGCGGCCGTCCGTTGCGCCGCAGACTCGGTCCATCGAGCGGCCTTCGATACAGGCGCCGTCTCGGTCCATCGATCGGCCTTCAATCTCGGCCCCCTCGCGGTCCTTTGACCGTCCATCCATCAGTCGCGGTGGCGGCGGTGGCGGCGGCCGGGGACGTCGCTAACGCATCCGGGAGGTATACGACATGCGTACGTTCTTGAGAACGATTCGATATACACCAGTCATCGCGGCCCTGGTCCTGCTTGGCGCGGGTTGCCCGTCGGGAACACCCACGGAAGGCACCTACGACGAAGGATTCGACTACGGCTTTGCGCAGGACGATTGGTACTGGGACGGCTATTACGACGGGTATGACACCATCGATTTCAGTCCCATCTACTATGACGGAAGCTCGATTCCCTACTACGACTCCCCGCCTTACGATGCGGGCTACTGGGACGGCATCTGGTACGCGTACAACGACGGATACTTCGTCGACTACCACTACGCGTTCATCCTGGGCTTCAGCGAGGGCTACGACAACGCCTTTTGGCCGGACTACCTGGACTTCCTGTATTACGACGTCCACACCGAGTATGAGAACGGCGGCTGGGCGGATGGCTACAACGACGGCTTCTCGGAGGGCCGCGTATTCGGCGCCTATGACTATGAAGCCGGGCTGCCTTTCGACTGGCTCGATGCGCTCCTCGACTATGAGTCCGGCACGGACTTGTACTTCGACGAGGTCGACGTAGGAACCGGCGTGTACGGCCCGGTGTATCTCTACGAGTACGGCACCGATCCGACGACCTTCAAAAAGGCCGCCGCCCTCGAGCGCGGCACCAAAGCGCCGCTCACGATTCGTCGCGATGGCCAATTGAAAGGGGTCGATATCGAGTCGCGGTCCCTGTTCCGGGATTTGGATCCGCAAGCGAAGCAGGATCTCCAAATCACGCCGGATCAGAGCCTGCGAGACTCCATTGAACTGCGTCTCGATACGAGTTGGTTGCAGCGCGTCAATGCGTATCTGAACACGTACAAGTCGGCGGTAAAATCGACGGCTTCTCGCACGGGCAGAGCCCCGGCTGAATAACGCTCTCCTCTCCCCAGACGCCCGCCCTCGCTTGTGTACAGAGCGAGGGCGGGCGTACATTTTAGGCGAACCTTGGTCGAAACCCAGGCGCGAAATGCGATAGGCTAGTGAGTCATCTATCGAGAAAAACTGAGGACATTTCGGTCCCACGCACCAAGAGGAGCGCGACACGATGGTATTGACACCGTCCACCATGATCCCCCTGGGTACACCTGCACCGGACTTTCGTCTACCGGACACGGAGGGCAAAATGGTTTCCCTCGCTGACTTCGCCGACAGCAAGGCGCTGTTGGTCATGTTCATCTGCAACCATTGCCCCTACGTAAAGCATGTGGCCGATGAGTTGGCGAAGCTCGGCAAGGAGTACCAAGGCAAAGGCGTCGGCGTGGTGGCGATCAGCTCGAACGATGTGTCCACCCACCCCGACGACAGCCCGGAAAAAATGGCCGAGGAATCCCGCACGCGAGGCTATACGTTTCCTTATCTCTATGACGAATCGCAGGAAATCGCCAAAGCATATTCCGCGGCGTGTACACCTGACTTCTTCTTGTTCGACGCGGACCAGAAACTCGTGTATCGCGGTCAACTCGACGACAGCCGGCCAGGGAACAATGCGCCCGTAACCGGCGAGGATCTCCGGGCGGCATTGGATTGCACCTTGGAAGGGAAGCCCGTTTCCGACACTCAACGACCCAGCATGGGTTGCAACATTAAATGGAAGCGCGGGAGCGCGCCTTGAGTTTTGCGCGCAAAGGGGCGGCCAATTCGACCTGGTCGTTCGCTAACCTGAAGGCTTGAAATGGTCGAACCCGATTGAAGCGGGGCTCTCACCGTGGATACGGACGCCCGTCCAGGCATCGGTTACTGTGCCCACCACGGTTGTCTGTACGCGGAACTCATGGTGGAAGTCCTCCAGAATCTTTTCGGCGCTCCGGGCGTCGATGGCGAAAACGAGTTCGTAATCTTCACCGCCGGACAACATGAGCGGCAGCGGATCCAATCCGTGTTCCCCGCAATATCGGGCCAGAGCGGGCGTGACCGGCAATCGTTCAGGTTCAAGGTCGATCCCGAGCCGGGATGCTTGTGCCAAGTGCCCCATGTCTTGGCAGAGGCCATCGCTGATATCCATCATGGCATGAACCTCGCTCCGCGCGCAGAGCCACTGACCCTCGAGCACGCGCGGATTCGGATACATGTGCGCTCGGATCAACTCCTTGTCGTCGACGCCGTTTATCAGGGCGTGCAAACCCGCAGCCGAACTCCCCAGGTCGCCGGTGACGACGATGTAGTCACCTACCTTGGCGCCTCGTCTTCGAAGGAACCGGTTGCCGATGGCCTCCCCGATGGCGATGACGTCGATGGAGATCCCGTCGTTTGACCGCGTCGTATCACCGCCGACAATGACCGTCCCGAATCGGGACATGGCGCTGAGCATCCCTTGGTAAAGGTCTTCGATATAGGAGGTTCGCTCCGACGGCGGGCATGCAATCGAGACAAGACAATAGAGTGGCGCGCCGCCCATGGCGGCAATATCACTGATGCACGCCGCGGCGGCCTTCCACCCGATATCCGACGCCGCGACGCGATCGCGGCGAAAGTGAACGTTCTCAATGCACAGATCGGAGGTCACCAAAACGATGCGATCGGAAACGCGCAGTACCGCGCAGTCATCGCCGATCCCTTCTATAACGTAAGGTGAAGAAGGAATCAGGCGCGAAATACGGTCGATGAACCCGAATTCCCCCACGTCGCTCAAGCACCGCATGGGTTACTCCACTCCTTCCAACTTACGCCACGCATCCGGAATGCAATTGATTACATCGCGCGCGATCATTCCCCGCCGCGTGAATTTGCCTGCGGCAATGTCACCAGCAAATCCCATCATGTACGCCCCAAGCCGGGCCGCATCGTAAGGTTTCAGGCCCTGTGCCAGCAGGCCGCCGGTGAATCCCGCAAGCACGTCCCCCGTGCCGCCGGTCGCGAGGCCGGAGTTCCCGGTGGGATTGATGGAGCACGCGCCATCCGGAGCCGCGATGACGGTGCCTTTCCCCTTCAGGACGACTACGCAACTGTGTTCTAAGGCGAATCGGCGCGCGATACCCTCGCGATCGGCTTGCACATCCGAAGTCGAGCACGTCGCGAGACGAGCCATCTCGCCCGGATGCGGCGTCAAGATCGCTGGCGAGCTGCATTCCTTGAGCAGAGCTACGTTCCGACTCAGGCAGTTGAGACCATCCGCATCAATCACCATCGGGACGGGGCAATCGCGGACAAAGGCGTCCACAAATTGGCGCGTTTCTTCATGGGTCGAGATCCCGGGCCCCAACACGACCGTGTCGCGAGTTTCCGCTGCCGCCAGGGCGGGTTTCAATGCATCTCTGGCAATCGACCCAGCTTCCGTGGCCGGCAATGGCAGGCTCATGGATTCCCACAGCATTGACGCAACGATGTCGAGCAACGTCTCCGGGATTGCCACGGTGACTAGACCGGCGCCTGACCGGCCCGCCGCCTCCGCCGTGAGCCGTGCCGTGCCGGTGAATCCTCGTGAAGTCGCCAGGATAAGGACGTGACCAAAGGTACCCTTGTGTCCATCTTCCGGACGCTCTGGAAGGATACTCCGCATTGCATCGTGATACGTGTCGGTAGTCATAGCGTAATTTGCGATACTAGTGCTTCACACAGAGGGATTCAAATCACGTTCTATGCCGCACTTTCGATCGTGTCCGGATACCGCTATAATTAAGGGCACAACGCAGCTTGGAATCCCTCGATCGGAAAGTAATCCTTAGTGAACGATCAATCAGAATGCGAATCCGCAGCGCAAGTGAGCGAGGCCCGCTGCCTCCATTTCGGGGAGTGCGGCGGCTGTTCTTTTCAGGACCTGCCCTATTTCGATCAGCTCGCGACCAAAAGCGATACGTTATGTGCGCTGTTTGAGGCGCATTGGTCAAAGCAGATTCCCATCGAACCATCACCTGATTGCTGGCACTACCGGAACAAACTCGACCTCACTTTCGGGCGCAAACACTATCCCGAACCGCCGCCCAAGGATTTCCCGCGCGAGACCGTGCTCGGGTTCAAACGCTCCGGAAAGTGGTATTGGACCCTCGATATCGAGGAATGCCACATCGGACCGAAGGGCGCCGAATCCCTTCTCAATGCGGTGCGTCTTTGGGCGCGCGAACGAAAGCTGACCGCGTTCAGCTCCAAGGCCCGCGACGGGTTCCTGCGCATCCTGCTGGTGCGGGAAGGCAAGCGGACCGGCGAGCGCATGGTCGTCCTGATCACGAACGAAGGAGAACTCGACGCAGAATCCTTCGTACAGGCGGTACAAACATCCTTTCCATGCCAAAGCATTCAGCACGCGGTGTTTACGGGGCGCGCGGAAATCGCCGCTGCCGATCGAATCGCCGTACTCGACGGTAAGCCGACCATAGACGAAGTGCTCGAAGTTCCTGATGGAACAGAGACACGCAAACTACGGTTTCGCCTGTCGCCGTTCAGTTTCTTTCAGACCAATACGTACGCGACGGAGAAACTCTACGGTTTCATCCGGTCGTGGGTGAAAGAAAGCCGTCCGCAGTTCTTATACGATCTCTACGGCGGCTCCGGCGGCATCGCGCTGAGCTGTTCGGATCGCGTGGACCGGGTGGTCTCCGTGGAAAGCGTTGAAGATGCGTCGGTCGATGGCATACATAACGCGGAGGTCAACAGCGCAGACAACGTTGTATTCATCACGCAGGAAGTGGAAAAGTACCTACGCGACACCTTGCACGCGCAGAAGGCATTTCAATCGAACAGCCTGGTCATCGTTGATCCGCCCCGCGCCGGATTGCACCCGAAGGCGCTGAAACGGCTTATCGCCCTGAATCCTCCAGAGATCATATACGTTTCCTGCAAACCTACGGTGCTTGCGGAGGAAATGACGACGTTCCTCGCGCATTACGATCTCGTCAACATGCAAGCCGTCGATCTCTTCCCCCACACCGAACACGTTGAACTCCTCGCCCGGTTCAAACGCAAGGCAGGCGAGTAGAGAGTCTTTACGCTGGTCCGCGCAGGCGAGTCCGCCAGTGCCGTTGCTCGCAAGTCCGATCAATCGCAGAGTGAAGAACCGATGGCGTCGATGATGTCGCCAAGAATAGGTACGCCTCCGAAAACATCCCAGAGTATTTCCAGGAAGTAGCAAATGATGGAAATAATCGACATTGGGTCCCCTCCGTCGTGCGGCCCAAATGCCCCCGTGGACTCGTGACCACCAAGTCAGCTACCCGTTGATCAATATATACCCGCACCTCAAAAGCGTCAACGACGAAACGGAGGCCCCAAATTCTGGTATAAGTATGACAACTGCAAGACGCTGGAGGCGTGGTCCCCGTGGCACTTTCCGCCGGAACAAAATTGGGCGCATTCGAGATCCGAAGCCTGCTTGGCGCGGGCGGCATGGGCGAAGTGTATCGCGCCCTCGACGGCAAACTCGGGCGCGAAGTAGCTATCAAGGTCCTGCCCGAAGCGTACAAAAGCGACGAAGAGCGGATGGCCCGTTTCGAGCGCGAAGCGCGCGCCCTCGCCCAATTGGATCATCCCGCGATTGGCGCCATCTTCGATTTTGTGAAGGATGGACCCTCCCCCTTCATCGTGATGCAGCTTGTGGAAGGGGAGACGCTCGCCCAACGCGTGCAACGCGGACCGTTGCCTTTACGGAGCGCATTGGCGTACTTCGAGCATGTGGCTTCGGCACTCGCCTTTGCCCACGATCGCAATATCATCCACCGCGATCTCAAGCCGGCCAACATCAAGATCACCCCTGATGAGCAGGCGAAGATCCTCGACTTCGGGATCGCCAAGATTTTAGAACCTGTGACCACTGCCAACGAAGCGGTTACCGAAGTTCTGTCCGGCAATGCGCATACGACGAAACACGGACACCTCATCGGCACGCCCGCATACATGAGCCCGGAGCAGGCGCGCGGCAAGACGCTCGACAAGCGGACTGACGTGTGGTCCTTCGGATGTTGTCTGTTCGAGTGCCTGTCGGGAAAACCACCTTTCGACGGTGACACCACGACCGACGCGCTCGTCGCGGTTCTGGAAGCGGAACCCGACTGGAATACGCTTCCAGCGGAAACCCCGGAAGCGGTGCGGGTGTTGTTGCGCCGCTGTCTCGAAAAGGATACGAAAGACCGCCTGCGCGACATGTCGGACGGGGCGCTGGAAATCCGCGATGCGCTTCGAGGCAGCGGGTCCGGCCGGCGTTCCGACGTCGACCGGACGGTGGCATTACGCGCGCCCGCCGTGTCCTCCATCCCCGTGCGCCGCCTGTCGATCATGCTCGATCCAAACGCGCCGGTTTCGCCGCCACGCGAGTACCTCGATCCCGCCGTCGCAATTTCCCGGAACGGTACGCAACTTGTCTATGTCGCCGTCATCGACGGCGTGCGGCGCCTCCTGCTCCGTCCCCTCGACCAGTTGGAAACGCGCGCGCTCGCCGGAACGGAACATGCAATTCGCCCCACCTTCTCCCCCGACGGACAGTGGATCTGTTACTTCACGATCCCTGACGGTCATTTGCGCAAGGTCTCCATCCACGGCGGCGCGCCCGTGACCCTCGCCGAAGTCAGTCATCCCATGGGAGTCGATTGGGCCGGCGAAACCATCTACTACATTTCCGGCATGCCGTCCGAATTGCTGCGCATTCCTGATACCGGTGGCGAGCCGGAGTTGTTGCCCCTGCCGGAGGAAGGCACCGGCGGTTTTATCTGTGGGTCCCCTTCGGTCGTTCCGGAAGAGCGCGGATTGCTGTACGGAGCGGCTTATGCACCCGACCTAAATCTTATTCGGGTCATGCTGTTGGACTTCGCGGCGCGCAAGACCACCGTTCTCGTGGAAAGCGCCTTGCGTCCCGCCTACGTTCGGACGGGTCACGTGCTGTTTACGCAACGGGGCCGTGTCATGGCGCTGCCCTTCGATGCCGCCGCCATGCGGGCGACGGGTTCGCCCGTTCTCGTTCCGGAGAGCCGGATCGCCGCGCCCCAGTGGCCGGCCGTGCAGTTCGACGTGGCCGATGATGGCACCTTGGTCTATGTGCCGACGGTCCACGAGTCGGATTTCCGCCAGACGCGCACGCTCGTATGGATCGATCGCGAAGGCAACGAGGAACCGGTGGGACAACCCGCCAAATCATACGAGTGCGCGCGCATCGCTCCCGACGGCGAACGCGCCGCCGTGAGCGTCAAGGGCGACATCTGGATCCTCGATTTAGCCAAAGGCACCAACGCCCGTTTCACCTTCGACCAGGCGAACAACGAGTATC
>CAZWDH010000313.1:0-7503 GCA_964632865.1 uncultured Nitrospiraceae bacterium | reverse complement strand
AGCGATTTCGACGACGACTCAACCGATTCGGATTCCACGGGCAGAACAGTCACCCGCATCCCTTCCTTCAGGGGTGCTGGGTCATCCAACACGATGACGCCGTTCTCCACATGGCCTTTGTACGACATGGCTTAAGCTCTCCTGTCAAGACAAATTATAGCACAACCACGCCCGGCGGACTTGGTTTCAGACGGCGAGTTCACTACTTGGAAGGAGCCGTCCAGCATGGAAGCCGGACGCTACACTCTTGGATCTGAAGCTTCGAGTGGGTTCGCGACTTTAACCCCGTCCGGCGGTTGAAGTTTCCGTTGGCCGTATGCTACACTCCCCAGTCTGTCATCAGGGGCGATCTGTGCCCATGGAACGAATCCCTGAAAAACGAGAAATCCGGGTTGAATCGTGTTTGAGTCACTGAGCAAAAAGCTGGAACGAGCCTTCAAGAACCTTCGCGGTCAGGGAAAACTGACCGAGAAGAACATGAAGGAAGGGCTCCAGGAAATCCGGATGGCGCTGCTCGAGGCCGACGTTAACTATAAGGTCGTCAAGCAGTTCATCGCGGACGTGCAGGAGCAGGCCCTCGGACAGGAGGTCCTGTCGAGCCTGCAACCCGGGCAGGTTTTGGTCAAGATCGTCCATGACGAATTGGTCAAGATCATGGGCGGGTCGAACGCCCCGCTCCAGTTGGCCCAGACGCCGCCCACGATCATCATGATGGTCGGCCTCCAGGGTCAAGGCAAGACGACGACGGCCGGTAAGCTGGCCTTACAGTTGAAGAAACAGGGACGCCACCCCCTGCTGGTCGGTGCGGACGTGTACCGTCCGGCCGCTATCAAGCAGTTGGAGGTCGTCGCGCAACAGGCGGGCGTCGAATGCTTCAGCCTGGGCGCGGACGCGGACCCCGTCGACACCTGCGTGATGGCGCGCGGCGAGGCGCAGATGCGCAATTGCGACATTATCATTCTCGACACGGCGGGCCGCCTGCACGTGGATGAGCAGATGATGGGCGAAGTGCGGCGCATCCAGTCGCAGGTCACGCCCCACGAAATCCTGTTCGTCGCCAACGCCATGACCGGTCAGGACGCGGTGAACTCGGCCAAGCAGTTCCATGAGAACCTGCCCTTGACCGGTGTGATCCTGACGCAGATGGATGGCGACGCGCGCGGTGGTGCGGCCATCAGCTTGATCCAGGTGACGGGTTGTCCCATCAAGTTCGTCGGGACGGGCGAGAAACTCGACGCGTTGCAGGCCTTTCATCCGCAGCGCATGGCCGACCAGATCCTGGGCATGGGCGACATCGTTTCCTTCGTGGAACAGGCCCAGCAGGTGGTCGATCAGGAAAAGGCCATTGAGTTCCAGAAGAAGGCCCGCAAGGCCTCCTGGGACCTCGAAGACTTCCTGGACCAGATGCAGCAGGTCAAGAAGATGGGGAATCTGGGCGACCTCGTGAAGAAGATTCCGGGCATGTCGAAGATGCTGGGCGACCAGGAACTCGACATGGACGAGCTGAAATATACCGAAGCCATCATCTACTCGATGACGAAGAAGGAACGCAAGAACCCGAAGATTATCAACGGGAGCCGGCGTCTCCGGATCGCCGACGGCAGCGGCACGACCGTGCAGGACGTGAACCGCTTGCTGAAGGACTTCGAGAAGATGAAGAAGATGATGAAGCAGATGATGAAGGGTGGCGGCAAACGCCGGCGCATGATGCGTATGCCCGGCATGTAGCCGGAAGAACATCCCCCTTGATCCCCCTTCAAAGGGGGAATGAAGATGGCCGGTCATAATCGCCGGGCAGTTGTCGTCTTGATCCCCTTCAAAGGGGAATGGAGATGGCCGGCCATAATCGCCGGGCAGTTGTCATCTGAACGGAGAAATTGAATGAACGAGTTCTTCCTCCGCGCGCGCTTCAGCGCGCAGCAATTCCCCCTTTGAAGGGGGATTAAGGGGGATGTTTCTTGAGAGATATCGCAGGATTGAACGAATGCGCCGTGGGGCGCGTTGGACCCAGGAGAACAAAGGAAACGGTATGGCAACAGTGATTCGATTGCAGCGCGGCGGACGCACGCACGCACCCTACTATCGCGTGGTCGTCATGGATTCGCGCGACCGGACGCGGGGCCGCGTCATCGACCAGATCGGCGTGTACCACCCCTGCGCGAACCCGCAGGCCCACGACGAGATCGACGTAAAAAAGGCCTTGCAGTGGCTTGGCGAAGGCGCGAAGCCCTCGGACACGGCGCGCAAATTGTTGAAAAAGCATGGCGTAATGTCGGCCTTCGCGGCAGGCAAAAAGCCGGAAGACGTGGAAACTGCGCAGCCCGCTCCGGCGACGGAAGAAGCGAGCGCGTAACATCCCCCTCGACCCTTCGGGTCTGCCCCCTTCAAAGGGGGAATTTGGGGCCACGCTTCGCGGGCCGTTTTGATAGACATAGAGTACAAGTTTACCCTCGTGGTTGCACCAGCCTTTGGGTCGCACGCTCCCCCTTTGAAGGGGGACTGAGGGGGATGTTCTCCACCGAAAGCGCAACGTTCAGGGAGCACACCCCTCGGCGGGACAGGGTACAGAGAAAGAGCCGCAAGCCATGGCACAGACGAAAGAGTTGGTCGAGTTTATCGCCAAGAAACTGGTCGCGCACCCGGAAGACGTGAAGGTGCGGGTTATCGAAAACGAAGAAGGCCAGGTCTTGGAGTTGCGGGTGAATCCGGAAGACATGGGCAAGGTCATCGGCCGCGGCGGCAAGACCGCCAAGGCCATGCGCAGCCTGCTGGCTTCGGCCACGACCAAGACCGAAACGCGGGCGGTCCTCCAGATCGTCGAGTAACGGGGAGGCGCGATGCCCGGCCCGTGGATCCGAATCGGCACGGTGCGCACGGTGAATCCGGCGCGCCGGGAACTGCGGATCGACGCGGAAGGCGCGCAGGCCCACCAGTTCGACGGATTGGAGTGGGTCGGCCTCGGCCGGAACGCTGACGCGGTGACGCGATGCCGCGTGGATTCGTCCACAGTTCGCGGAGAAGACGCGACGGTACGGCTCAGCGCGGGGGTCACGCGGGACAGTGTGGCGGCCATGCGCAAAGCCGGGGTGTTCATCGAACGCTCCGCCCGGAAAGCTCGGCCCGATGGTGCCTGGCACCCGGACGAGTTGCTCGGGTTGACGGTCGTCGCTCCCGGCGACGCGGTGCTCGGCACCATCGCGGAATGGATCGAGACCGGCGCGAACGACGTGATGGAAATTGAGAAGCCCGGCGGTGGCCGACTGCTGCTACCGGTGATTGAACAGGTAATTGAATCGGTCGACCTGGAAGCAGGTCGGATTTACGTGGGCGATATAACGCCCTATGCGGTGGACGATGAGGATTGATGTCCTCTCGATTTTCCCGGAACTGTTTGACGCGCCCTTGCAGGTGAGCCTGCTGGGGAAGGCGATCGAACAGGGCATCCTGACAGTGTCCGTAACGGACCCCCGGGAGTTTACGAGCGACCGGCATCGCACCGTGGACGACGCGCCCTTCGGCGGCGGCGCGGGCATGGTGATGAAGTGTGAACCGCTGTTCGCGGCGGTGGAAAGTTTAAGCGATCGCAATTCCTTGCAGCGCGTGATTCTCCTGTCCCCTCGCGGACGGCCACTGACGCAACGCGTCGTGCGGGAACTCGCTGCGGAACCGGACCTCGTGTTGATCTGCGGGCGCTACGAAGGCGTGGACGAACGCGTCAGCCAAGCCCTCTGCACGGACGAGATTTCGGTCGGCGACTATGTGTTGAGCGGTGGCGAATTGCCGGCCCTGATCGTGATTGAAGCGGTCAGCCGGATGCTGCCGGGAGTGATTGGCGATTGGGAGTCCGTCGAGACGGACTCGTTTTATGACGGAATATTGGGTCCTCCCCAATACACGCGGCCTCCGGTCTTTCGGGACCTCGCGGCGCCGCAGGTGTTGCGGGACGGCAACCACGCGGCCATCCGCCGCTGGCGCCGTAAAGAGGCCCTTCGAATAACGAGAGAGCGGCGCCCGGATCTGCTCGGGGCGTGCGGCGAGAACGATCGCGCGCTCCTGAAAGAGATCGAGCAGGAAGAGGCAGGACCGGAAAAGGAGGTCGAGTCGTGAATGCGCTTGAAGAACTGCGGCAGGCACAGAAAAAGCCTGCGAACATGATTCCAAAATTTGCCATTGGGGACACCGTGCGCGTCCACTTCCGCATCATTGAAGGCGAGAAGGAACGCGTGCAGGTCTTTGAAGGCGTCGTCATCGGGCGCAAAGGCGGCGAGAGCCCCGATGCGCGGTTCACCGTGCGCCGCGTGGCCTTCGGCGAAGGCGTCGAGCGCGTTTTCCCGCTGCACTCGCCGCGCATCGAGAAGGTGGAAGTCACGCGCGAAGGCAGCGTGCGCCGGGCGAAGCTTTACTACCTGCGCGAACGTTCCGGTAAGGCCGCGCGCGTGAAGGCGAAAGAGCGTTCCACGTCGGCGAAGGCGAAAGCGAAATAGAAATTGGTATCGATCGCCCGGCTGGCATCGGCCGGGCGGCATCATGTTATGCTTGGGGCGGACCTTGGGTCCGCCCCTTTTTTGTGATTCGATACGGGTCCGGTGGTGCGCCCAAGGACAACAGAGCAGAATGCGATCTTGGATATTCATTGTCCCTGATGTCCTTGATGTCTCTGCTGTCCCTGAGTCCAAGTTGAGTTCGCGCCGGCTACCCGGCGTTTCGTTTCCGGAGTATTCATTGGAAAAGCACTCGCTCGATAGCCTTCGCGAAGCGGTTGCGGCGGGGCCGCCGTATCCCAGAAAGCTCCTGGCCACGTTGCGGGGCGACGAGCGGGCCGGTGCCAGGGCGCTCTACGAACGGTGCCTGCGGGATGTCCGGCGAACGAAAGCGGAACGGAAGCGGCAGGAAGCCATGCTTCAGTTTGAGTCCACCGCACGTGAGAACGGATTCCTCCGCGTGGCCGGGGTGGATGAGGCGGGCCGGGGTCCGCTGGCGGGACCGATCGTGGCGGCGGCTGTGATCTTGCGAGGGCCCGTTGACGGATTGAACGATTCGAAGCTCCTGACCGAAGAGCAGCGCGATGCCTTATTTGATATGCTACAGGCTGGCGGTCACGTCATTGGCAGCGCGGCGGTGTCCCCTCAGGAAATCGATTCCCTAGGCATTCAAGCGGCCAATTACGCCGCCATGTTGCGGGCGGTGAGCGCGTTGACCGAGACGCCGGACTTCCTGCTGGTCGATGGGTTTGCAATCCCCGGATGCGCGATCCCCCATGAGCGGCTGGTCAAGGGCGACCGGCGTTCGCAGTCCATCGCCGCGGCGAGTATCATAGCGAAAGTGACGCGCGACCGGATGATGGACGAATTGGACGCGGCGCACCCCGGTTACGGGTTTCGCCGGCACAAGGGCTACGCGACCCGCGAACATATCGACGCCATCGCGAGCCTCGGTCCATGCGCGATACATCGAAAGAGTTTTGCCCCCTTCGCCAAACCGATGGTCACGGGTGAGTTGTTCTAAAAGGCTGGTTCACTTCGACACGCAGGCTGCCGTGTCGTACGAGGTACTATCTTGATGCGATTGATGACGATGATCGTCCTGGTCCTTTCCGCGGGATGTGCGACGGCGCCCAATGCGGAACAGTTCAACAACAACGGCATTTCCCGTGAAGCGCAGGGATATAACCACTACCTCTCCGGCGTGTTGTACCAGCGGAACGGCCAATTCGAAGAGGCCGCGGAAGAGTTTCGCAAAGCATCGGACCTCTTGCCGGACTCCACGCTCCTCAGCATCCGCCTCGTCCAGTTCTACATCGACGTGCAGGATTACGAGAACGCGGAGGTCATGTGCCGGCGCGTGCTCGAGCGGGTGCCTGACGACGCGAGCTTGTGGATCATCCTCGCCACGCTTTGCCAGCAGCTCGGCAAGCACGAAGAAGCCGCGGAAGCGCAGGCGAAGGCCGAGGCGCTCGCGCCCCAGTCACCGGAAGATTTCGAAGGGCTCTTGCGCGTGGCCGAGATGGCCAACGATCGCATCACCACCATCGACCTGCTCAAGCGGCTCACGGAAATGAACCCCGAATCGCCACAGCTTCACATGCGTTTGGGCATGTCGCTCGCCCGCATCAACAATGGAGAGGCGGCCCTGGCGGCCCTGGAAAAGGCGCTAGAACTGGACCCGTCCCTGGTCCAAGCGCGATCTATCCTCGGCATCGTGTATCTCGAAGACAATCAGGACGAAGCCGCCGCGGAACAGTTCCGGCTCTACCTCGACAAGATGCCGGAGGATGACGGCTCACGCGAATTCCTCGCTGGCGCCCTGGGCCGCATGGGGCAGTACGCGGAAGCGTTGCAGCACGTTACGACCATCATCAACGAAGGTGAGCCGCAACCCATCCAATATCTCGAGCAGATTTACCTCAACATCCGCGCGAATCAAGCCGAAGCGGCCATGGCGGTCGTTCCGAACAACGAGACGCCGATCCTGGGCACTCTCTTTCGTGCGCTGGCGCGAAAGGCCGCGGGCGAACCCTACCAGCCACTGTTGGACACCCTGGACCAGGTGGAAGGCGATCTCGAATACGAATGCACCGAATATCTCAACGGCCTGCTCTACTTGTTCGGAAACGAAGACGCGGGCGAGTACGTAGTGGACCAGTTGGCGTCCATGCGGGACGGGGAGGTCCAGTCGCGCGCGCTCGACATGATCCACGCCAGGGCCCTGATGAGTATGGAGCGCGACGCGGAAGCGGCGGAGGTGCTGGAGTCGTCGCTGGAACACTTCAAAGACGACCGGCTCATTCACTTCTACCTGGGCACCGTCTACGAAGCACTGGATCGATTCAGGGATGCCGACCGGCATCTCCGGCGCTGCCTCGAACTCGACCCCATGGACGCCGAGACGATGAATAACCTCGGCTATATGTACGCCGAACAGGGCGTGAAACTGGACGAAGCGGAGAAGCTCCTCAAGAAGGCGTTGGAGCTGTCGCCGGAGAACGGCTACTACCTCGACAGCCTGGGTTGGGTGTACTACCGGAAGGGCAAGGCCGACCTTGCCATCGAGTACATCCGGCGCGCCATCCAGGCCATGGAGCGCGACGACGCCATTCTGCGCGATCACCTCGGTGACGCGTACCTGCTCAAGGGGGAGAAAGAAAAGGCCATCGGAGAGTGGGAGCGCGCGCGACGTCTGGACCCGGAATTGGAGGGGGTCCAGGAGAAGATCGACGCACAGCGCAAGCCCATCGACATCTAGTGTCCTGAACCCTAAGTTTCTTCTCAAAGATCTTGTGCGACGAGTTGCTCAAATTCCCCCTTTGAAGGGGGATTTAGGGGGATGTTTCCTCAGATACCGGTACAAAGAAATGAAACGAACTTCGAATTCGCTACACCAGTCGATTTGCGGGCACCCCACCCACCTATCCGGACTGCGTATGCACCGGTGTGCTTGACAAGGCGTTTTCGGCTTCTGCCATCAGCGCCAGTTCCTCGGGATCCAGGATCGGCGGGTAACCCG
>CAZWDH010000312.1:0-7523 GCA_964632865.1 uncultured Nitrospiraceae bacterium | reverse complement strand
TCATGAAGATCATCGTCATCCCAAGACGAAAGGCCTTGATCTTGTCCCCCGTAACCGATGACTCCCCTACCCGCTTCCGGTAGTTAACCGGAATCTCGATGAACTTGATGTCATTTAGAATGGTAAGCAACAGCATCTGCGGTCCGAAGTGCGACCCGCCTATAGAAAATTGCGGCGCGATGCGTTCGTAGGCCTCCCGGTGAAATAACCGCATGGAGCAACCCACATCGGTAAGAATGGTGGTGTTGAACAGAAACTCCACCATCTTGCCCACGGCCCAGTTGCCAACCTTCAGAAACCAGCCCATGTTCGCGCCGTCCCACACAAACTCGCGCTGTGTTCGCGTGCCGAAGATGACCGGCGCATCGTCCGAATACGCGAGCAATTTAATCACGTCGTTACCGGAGAAGGTGCCATCCGGCTCCGCAATCATCAGGATATCGCCGGTCGCCTCGGCCAGGCCTTTCCAGATCGCGTGACCATACCCTTGACGCGTCTCGTAGACCAGCCGCGCCTGCGTGGGCCGCACTTCGTCATCCGTGCCTTCCGCGGCGTTGTTGTTGACCACTACTATCTCGTCCACGTATCCGCTGGCGAAGAATTCTTCCACGGCTTCGCGTATGGAATCTTTCTCATTGTACGTCGGGAATACGACCGACACTTTTTTGTCACGCCACATCCTTCTGGTCCCTTCCTCACCAGTACGTGTACAGACAACTCTCGATGGCCCAACTTTGAATCGCAAGAAACACGAACGCCACCGCCGCCGGACGCATGGACCGGGCATGAACGCAAGTTTTGTGTAGCAGATGTGCCGCAGGAATCACAACGAAGGGCAGCATATACATGGCCGATCGTTCACCTTCGCCACGCCCCAGGTACAGCAGGTTCAGCACAAACAGGGTCAATGCGAACACCACAAACAGTGGCCGTGAAGAAACGCCGGATTCGTCTTGCGACGGAGTCTCCTGTCTGGGATGGAGAATGCGCAGACAGAAGAGAACCGACACGGGGATGCCTGCGAAGAAGAAAAGCGTCATCGGATTGAGAAACCGGAAAATCCACGCCGGATACCGGGGCGTGTAGATGTCGAGGTTGGCCTGATCCTCATCGAACTGCGCCTTCGCCAGACGAAAGCATTCGATGACGTCAAAGCCGGACCAGTAGTACACGGCCAGGTGCACCGCCAGGAACGAAGCGATCATGAGAGCCGCGGTCCGGATCACGGAAAGGCGCATCCCCGGCTGAGTCAGACGCCAAAGCCCAACGAACCCGAAAAACGCGCCTACGCTGAGCAGGGAGAACGAGCACAACGACATGACCGCGTACAGCGCGCCTGCGCCAAGCGCGTACTTCCACGAGTTCCGGTGAATCGCCCGCCAGAACAGGAAAAGCGTCCAAAGCGTGAGCGGCATAAACAAAATATCGGCGCTCGTGGCCGTGAAGAGAACGATGCTGGGCACAAGACTGTAAAGGATCGCACTGAGAAGCGCCTGGCGCGCACCGAACAGGTCGCGCACCCACAGGAACAACGGAATGATCGCCGTGCTCCCCAACACGATCGTGCCCCATGACAAAACCAGGGCGCTGCGCGTGAAGGTCACTTTTGAAATAAGCCAAAGGATCACCACGGGCCCCGGCGGATGTACCTTGGAATGCATCGACAGGTATTCGTGCAACGAATTGTAGTCTCGGAGAAAGATCCGAATCGTGGTTCGGAGCCCGATATCGCCGATGTACTCGTAGGCTTCTCTCTGGTACGCGTCGGTTATGCCATCCATTCCGCCGCGGATCATCGCGATAGCGGCAGAAAAGAGAATCGAAAACGCGATGAGCACTGCCAGCATGGAACGGGTCGAGGAAATGGCCTGGGCATCGTCGAGAATCGCGTGTTCCCGGTACCAGCGATGGCCCACGACCGCGAATGCAACCGCCACGACGAGCGCAGGCAGGTGCCAGCGGGACCCCTCCCAAAGCACCGACCACAGTGATTCTTCGCCGGCGGCGAGCGCGTCCTCCCGCGAAAGCACCGCGACAAGAACCATGACCCACAAGAACGAAGCGCCCGCGAAGAGCGCAACGCGGCGCGGCGCGATGCCGCCGGACGGACCTGCAAATCGAGCGAAGGCAAATACCGCGGCGCCGATAAGTCCGAGAACAAACAAAGGACCGCTCCACGACTCGCCCGCGGGATACACGAGCGCGTGAAAAGGCGTCGGGTGACGATAGATGGATTCAATTCCGAACGCGGCAAAAATCGCCACGAGGACGAGGAACCAGACCGTGACACGAATATACAGGCTCAGTAGCCGCGGCGAGGCGTTCGGGCGCGGGGATAGCGCTGAAGATGTATCAGTCATGGATGCAATCAGAAGCCAATGGGCGTGGAACAGCGGTCGCCCATCCTTTCCTTCCGTGTCGAGCAAGCCAGCATGCGGTGACGCGGCACGTATTGTAGACACGGCCAACGGGGTTTTCCAGATTGGCGGCGCAACTTTGCGACGTGGCGGGGGATAGTATTCTCAGTAGCAGGTGTCTACCAACTGTTGGGGTAAGTCACGTGTCACACGGTAGATGTGGTGTGCGGCGCGAGCGCCATCTTTGCATCGGGATCGCGGATTGTGCCATACTCACGACCCATTGGAGCGCCTCTATATCGGTCGGCCACTCCCGGTTCGCACCCCGGCGTGGCAGACGCCGTCGAGCATGACCGTACTGTCCAAGACCGGATTGCCATGATCGCAACCACCTGGAATCGTCTCAATCATTCATGCAGGATCGTTACGACTATTACTGGCTACACCATTCCTCGCCTGCACTGAGGCGCGCGATCGTCGTATCGCTGCTTCTGCACGTGGGCGCGGTCGCCGCTTTGGCATGGTTCTTCGCCTTCAAACAGCCAACCGAGCATCCCAGCGTGTATCAAGTCGAGTTCTTTTCGCCCGGGGACGTTGCGGAGCAAGCCGAGGCTCCGGTGGAAGAAGTGCAACCTGAACCGGAACCTCCTCCTCCTCCTCCGGAGCCAGAACCCGAACCGCCACCACCGCCTCCTCCACCAAAGGAGGAAGCGCCAAAACCGAAACCGCCGGAGCCCAAACCCGAACCAAAGCCGGAACCCAAACCCGAGCCCAAACCCGAGCCCAAACCGGAGCCGAAGCCGGAGCCCAAGCCCGAGCCAAAGCCGGAACCAAAACCCGAGCCCAAACCCGAGCCCAAACCCGAGCCGGAACCCAAGCCGGAGCCAAAGCCGGTGGAGAAGCCAACGCCGCCCCCACCCGCGGCGAAGCCCGGCGTCAGCATCAAGCAGGCGCTTCCGACGGTTTTGGGAACGTGGGGCGGCTTGGTGCAACGCAAGGTGGAGCGGGCATGGCAATTGCCGGTGGGCGTCCGGATCGATCCGCAGAACAACGAAGCGGTAGTATCGTTCTGGGTGAGCCGCGACGGAAGACTCATTGGTGAACCGGAAATACTGAAACACGCGCTCGATCCGGCGATTGGCAAGTCCGCCATCGAAGCCGTGAAATCGGCCGCGCCGTTCCCGCCGTTGCCGGACGGGTACACGCAGCCGGAAGTACAGGTCGTCTACAACTTCATACCGCAATGGTAGGGATTCAGGAGGAAAAACCATCGTGAAAGTACTGCGAATCTGCGCACTTTGCATTCTAGCCACTGTGATGTCATCGGCGCAGGAGCAACGCGTCGTCGGAGATATCACGAAGGGACCCGCGGACAAACGCATCCCCGTCGCCGTCCCGACCTTCGTCACGGCGCCCGGATCCGAATCGATGGGCGTCGAAATGGCGCAAGTGTTGTCGGACGACCTGGATTTCACGGGACTGGTCCGGGTGCTCACACGCCCTGAGTTTCCGCAGGGCTTCGCCGGATTCACGAGCGATGCCACACAGATCAACTTCGACCAGTGGCGTACCACGTCCGCGGAGTTTCTGGTGCACGTTTACGTGACCACTGCGGGCGGCCAGATCGCCGCGGAATGCCGCCTGTTCGATGTGGCGTCGGGCCAGCAGGTTGTCGGCAAGCGCCTCGCCGCCCAGGAATCCTGGTGGCGCCTGGTCTCCCACCAGTTCGCAGACGAAATCGTGCGCTACCTCGACGGCGAGCCGGGCATCGCGTCCACTCGGGTCTGTTTCAGCGGCGGTCAGACGGGGAAGAAGGAGATCTTCGTCTCCGATTACGATGGCGCCAACGAAACGCAACTGACCAAGCACGGCTCCATTTCGATTCTCCCCGCTTTTTCACCCGACGGATCCAAGATCGCTTACGTTTCGTACAAGGATCGCTACCAGTTCCTCTATGTCTACGACCTCGCCTCGGGCGTATCCACCGCGGTCTCCAAAGAGGTGGGAATGAACAGTGCCCCTGCCTGGTCGCCGGACGGCAAGCGTATCGCCATGGTGCTCAGCAAGGACGCGAACTCGGAAATCTACGTCATGAACGCGGACGGTTCGAACAAGCAGCGCTTGACAAACGATCCCGCCGTCGATTCATCGCCGACCTTCAGTCCGGACGGACGGCAGATCGCCTTCGTTAGCGAACGCGGCGGGAATCCGCAAATCTACGTCATGGACGCCACCGGCGGCAGCGCCCAGCGCGTATCGCTCCAGGGCGGTAAATCCTACGACCCGTCGTGGTCGCCAGACGGACAGTCGATTGCCTACGTCGTGGAGAAAGGCGGCGAGGGATTCGAGATCTACGTCATGGGCGCCGATGGCAGCAATCCCACGCAGTTGACAAGCTCCGGCGGTTCCAACGAGTCGCCGAGTTGGTCTCGTGATTCGCGGCACGTCATCTTCAGCTCCACCCGGGGCGGCTCGGCAGAATTGTGGACTGTGACGGTCGCGACCGGCGAGAATCGGAAGGTGCCCCGGCTCAGCGCTCGCGGGCAAGGACCCGACTGGGGACCGCGCCGCTAGTGGGCGCAGTTGCCAGGGGTATGCATAGGGGAGCGATCCTTGTCGCGGTTGCCGTGTGTTGTGCGGCAGGTTGCGGCAATCGAGAAGCGGCGACCGTCACGACAGACGCGCCAATGCCCGAAATCAATATCGCATACGCGAAGGAGGAACAATCGGTGTTGAAGGCAGGGGCGGCTTCCGCCGTTGTGACTCCGCCCGTGGGTACGCACATCGCCGGCGATGCGAAGAACCGCCGATTCACGGGCGTTCACGACGACATCTTTGCGAAGGCCGTAGTGCTGGATGACGGCGCGACGCCGGTCGCTTTCGTTGCGGTCGATTGCATCGGCCTCCCCTATCCCACCGTGCAGCGAATTCGCAAAGCGGCGGTGGAGAAGTTATCCGGCATCACGCTTCCCGAGGAGCGAATCATCGTCTCGTCGACCCACACCCACGCGGGACCCGACGTCATCGGTATCTGGGGTCCGGACGAGACTACGTCCGGCGTCGATCCCGCGTACCTCGATCATCTCATCGAAGTCGCGGCGGAACAGGTCGCCAAAGCGGCCGCAGCGCGACGTCCCGCAACCCTGCACGTCGCCGAGACGGAATCGGGCGAAGGCTGGGTCGTCAACGACTGCGAGCCCGGCGAAGTCGACCGGAGCGTCGTCATGTTGCAGTGCCTGGACGAATCGGGCGTGAACATCGCGACGCTGACGAACTTCGCCTGTCACCCCACCTGCGTGGATGGAACCGTCAGCGAAGTCAGCGCGGACTATATTGGCGCGTTTTACAAGGAGATGAGCGCGCTCTACCCGGGCGAGCACCTCTTCCTCCAGGGCGCCATCGGCGGTTGGATTCAACCCGTCACCCCGGAACGCACCTTCGCCCTGGCGGAAGACTATGGCAAACGATTCGCGGCCGACGTGCTCGCCGCCATGGAACAGATGAACCCGGTTGACGACACCGCGATTCGCTTTGCGAACAAAGTGTTCACGATTCCCGTCGCCAACGAGGGATTCAAGCAATTGAGCGCCTTGGGCATCGTCGATCGCCCCATGGGCGATATCGTGGAAACCGAAGTCGCATGGATCGCGATCGGACCCGTCCAAATCGCAACGCATCCGGGCGAGACTTCCCCGATCCACGGCTGGAAAACGAAGGAACTGATGGATACCGGCCCCAAGATGGTCGTCGGACTGGGACTGGACGAACTCGGTTACATCTTAAAACCAGAGTATTTCGAGGGCGACACCATGCCCCACGCCGAGTATCTCGTTAGCATGTCACCGGGCCCCGAAGCCGGACCAACAATGATGACCGCATTGGAGTCGATCATCCCGTAGCGCCGAACGAATGAAAGGTATTCGCGGAGAAGACCGCGCACAGTTGAAGAACATCCCCCTTAATCCCCCTTCAAAGGGGGAATGAGCTGACATGAGATCATGAACCTCACCGGTGCCATCTAGTCGCTCAGATTCCTGTTCTGATAGCGCGGCCGCAAAGCGGCCCGACTATCCCCCTTTGAAGGGGGATTCAGGGGGATGTTTCTTCGGGATGCGGAGCGGTACTTGGATTCGCGCATGGAATTTGAGTATGGGTATCAAAACCATCGTATCGAACCGGCGCGCGCGCCACGACTACCACGTGCTCGAAAAGCACGAGGCAGGCATCGTGTTGCGCGGCACCGAAGTCAAATCCCTCCGCGCCGGCCAGATGGTGCTCAAAGACAGCTACGCCGACATCGTCGGAGGCGAGATGTATTTGATCGGCGCCCACATCAACCCCTACGAACAAGGCACCGTCTGGAACCACGACCCCGAACGCCAACGAAAACTCCTGCTCCACAAACGCGAGATCGAACGCCTCGGCGCCCAAGTCGCCGAAAAAGGCCTGACCCTCGTCCCCCTCAGCGTCTACTTCAAAGACGGCAAAGCCAAAGTTGAACTCGGCCTCTGCCGAGGCAAGCAGACCATCGACAAGCGCCGCACCATCCAGGAACGCGAGGTCAAGCGCGAAATGGACCGCGCGGTAAAGTCCGTGCGAAAAGGGCAAGACTAGGCGACTTAACCAAATTCGAAATCCCAAGCACGAAATCCCAAGCACGAAATCCCAAGCACGAAATCCCAAGCACGAAATCCGAAACAAATCCCAAATCCAAAATCCCAAACGAAAGAGCGCAAGATCTTCTCTGCGCCCCAATTGGAAGACGGTACCTGTACCTACACTTCCAGACCCGAAGGAAAAATGGGGACTGGTACCATTTTCCTTCTCCACACCCATGATCTTCTCTACGCCCACAATGGAAAATGGTACCTGTACCTATTTTTCCGGCATCCACACACGACGCCTCAGAACCCCGCAGCCCCAATTGCGTTGCACCTCCCGGATGCCCCGTCGCCCATTTGCGTTCCCCTGCCGGGATAACCCGGAGCCCTTTTCGCACCCGATCGGAAGCCCGTAGCCCCGAAGGACGACCCGATTGTTGTCACGCCCCTGGCGTGATGGAGCGAGGCACGAGCGGAACCCTGGGTACGGCCCCCCCCCCCGGGTCGGGGAGCCGGGGAGGGGGGGGGGAGGTCGGCGCCCGGCCCCCGCCCCCCCGGCCGCGCC
>CAZWDH010000311.1:0-7582 GCA_964632865.1 uncultured Nitrospiraceae bacterium | reverse complement strand
AGGGCCACGATGCGCGCGCCGCGGAAGCTGTCCACCGCGTGGAGCGCCCGCAACCGCCAGAGCACCTCATCCGGCTCGTCCACAACCACGTCGTCCACGGAAAGGGGCCGGTTCTCGGGATCTTCTTCGAGCGTGTTCGGTTTCAAATAGCGCGTGCTCAGCGCTTCGTACCAGTAGTACGAGGGGCCGGACCGGTGCCGGACGAAGACAATGGTGCGGTTCGGGCGCACGCAACCGCGCAGCATGTTGCCGGACCCCGTGGCGGGGTAGAGGATGGTGACTTCCGCGTTGGTGTTCTGCACCTTCGCGGTTTCCTCTTCGGAAGTCACTTTGATTACAGGCAGGATTTCCAGCGGGAAGTCCGCGCGTTTGGCAACGTCTGCGAGTTCACCCGCGATCCGGTTGGCCTCCTCGTCGGCGGCTTCATGCGTCTGCACGCCGCCCCAGGACTTCCACGAAGTCTGTTCGCGCCGCTGCGGCGTACGGTACATGAGGACCGGTTGCACCCGCGTCGGACGGGTCCACCGTTGATAGGGCCGCGACGGGTCCCAATAATCATCCGCCCAGGCCGGAGCTGCCGCTGCCAGCCCCGCCATGGGACCGAACATGGCCGCGCCTGCCAAGACGCCCGTGGAAACCCCCAGAAACTGCCGCCGATTCAAGTGCATGCAACACATGCTATTGCCCCCTATACGGTGCCTGATTCCCCCGTAGCGTACGCCGTGGCACCATCTCTATTCTAGCCGATCATGTGTGGAAAACGGGAATGGTCGCTCTAAGACGATCATTCCCGCTTTCTTGACTCGTCGTATACGGCTTACTCAAGCCCGGCAAAGGCGCAGATCTTTGGCTCCGAAGCGTCGTATGCCTCCTCAAGTTCTGACAACACGACGCTGAACGGCTTGTTTGCTTCCGAAATGGAGTTAAGGTTTACCGCAAGGGACAGTATCTTTTCAGCACCACCCACGTAGATGGTTTCCGTATCGTCGACAAAATCGAACTTTGCCATGATATCGCTATTCCCATACTTGGGCATCCCGTCGACGATCGTCAGTTTCACCTGGCACGGTTCCGCCCGAAGCAACGCTTCATACGGTTTGTTAGGACTCCCTGGTACGACCATCAGGTTCGCGCGGTACCCGGGAGCGATCTGGCCAATGAAATGCTCGGATCCCACGGCCTTCGCCGCATTTCTCGTAACGAATTCGGCGAGTTGGAGCGGCGAGATGACATCGCCCCACTGTTCATTATCGACTTGATCCGCCACGCGGAGTTCGTCCAGCACGTTCCAAGATCCGGATTCCGTCCAATCCGGTCCAAGTGCAACATTCACCCCGGCGGCCAACGCGCCGGGGATATCCGCCGTTTGACCGTAGAGATACAGGTTGCTTTGCGGCGACCACACGAGGTTTGCCCCGGACCCGGCCATAGCGGCCCATTCCAGATCGCCCAACGCTACTCCGTGAATGATTGTAACTCGCGAATTAAGCATGCCAGTCGCCTGCAGCATGTAGAACTCCGCAAGTGCTTCCGGATTCACGCCCTCGGCGAGGTGGATGATGAACCGGTCCCAATACTCCTGACTCTTCGCGTACCAGAAGGACACACCCTCGGACAAGGGAAAGGTGCTGTGATAAACGCGTGCAGGAAAGCGCTCGACATTGTCGATACCGATCCCTTGGCGCGCATAGGGGTGCCACCAGCCGTTACAATTCGATCCCTGGATCGACGTAGTGCCAGCGGTCAGCGCCCTGACCTCGGCAAGTTTCCACGAATTGAGATACTGCGCGTCGTAGCCGCCGTAGTCCCAGATACTGTTCAACTGGGAACTGAACGCTGCGTTCAGGGGGGTGGCCCGCCATTCATAGCGATCCTGAAACAGTTGCTGGAACGGGACCAGACCAAGGACGTTGTACCCCGGATGGTTGTGCGGGTCGATCAACCCCGGAAAAATCAGGCCTCCCACCTCTATAACCGGCAGGTTTTTCGGACGAGAATCGTGGATGGCGACTATCTCGTCTCCCAGGATTTCAACGTACGCATTCATGACGACATCGCGCTCATCGTCCATGGTCACAACGTGGCCATGCAAGACGTAGTGTGGTATCACCTCGCCGACGATGTCCTTCGTGAACCGCGGTTCGAGCATGAATGCGCCATAGGTATAGAACAGGATTCCTGTGACTGAATCCACGTGATCCCCCACCTCCGGGAAGTACACGTAGTCACTCCGGATGTCACAGATTGCGTAGTCGGGTGTGCCGTCTGAGACGACCCACTCATCATACTCCGATACAAACAGCACCGTGAGGTCGCTGAGTGAAATCAACACGGATTCATATTGTTCTTGCATGACGTCGGACACGTTTACCGGTGTTGGAACGACGGCATTTCCGGACGAGATCAGGCTGAAATCGGTAATGTCTTTAATCTCAGTCATCCCGTAGTACTCGGCGACCGTTCCTGTGAGCTGGACCTCATCACCGATATCCGGCCCGTTGGCAATCGAATAGACAAAGATCGCGCCCCAGGGCCCCGGCGCTTCGGCCACCACGTACCCATCGTAGTAGGTGGCGGTCACCACGCCGGAGATGGTCACTTCCTCACCCGCGTACATTGACCACCCTGACGGATAGGCGTTGGACTGGATTTCCTGGATTGCCACGGTAGACGCCCGTGCAGTGGAAAGGACCCCGCTCGGCAAGAAGAGGATTACGAGTAGACTGGCGATTCCCACGAAGACAGCACGATTCCCCACCCCATACTTCATTAGACTTCCCCCCTGTGGCCTGAGAAGTCTTCTTGCCCCGGTATTGTGCCAAAGGCACTCTAACAGAATTTGGCCGTTATGACCACTAAAATCTCGAAAATCTCGAAGAGTCTTGCCGTCCGAATCGATTGGGCATATCATAATTGCGGGGGCACGCCACACAGGGGGAGCTTCGCCATGTCATCTCAGGGGGAACATTTCGAAGTTTCGCGTCGTGCCTTCTTGCAGGCTTCGGCGGCCACCGCGGGAGGTGTCGCGCTGACCGCTGCCGCGGCGGGAAAGGCGGTCCAGGGCGACACCATGGCGCGCAACAAGTCCGCCGTGGTACTTGCGGGATTCGTATATCCGCCCACGTCGCAACTCGACGCCGCGGGGTACTACAGTTGGCCTGGGTCCGGGTTCAACGCCGAGGGCCAGCAGTTGGACTACACCGCGAAGTTTCAAGGAATGTCCGGTGATTTGAACATGACGGTCGACGTTCGGCCCGGTCACGTGGATACGGAAGCCGACGCGGCGCAGTTCGTCGAGCAAGCCGCCGCAGCGAAACCCGACGGCATCCTGCTCGTGCTGTTCAAGAAGGGCCACTGGAATCGCGTTCAGCAGATTCTCGACTCCGCACAATGTCCGGTGGTCGTGTTCGCGCCGCTCGGCGTGTTGCTCGTCGATCATATCCGTGAAGTGCAGGACCGGCCCGGCGTGTACCTCATCAACTCCGGCGATTTCGGCGCGGTCGAACGCGCGCTGGTCATGGTGCGCACGACGGCGTGGATGCGACAGAGCCGGATCATCAACATCGACGGCGACGCAGAGAAGCAGACCTTCGTGCCCAAGATCGGCACGGAGATCCTGAACGTCCCGCACCAGCGGTTCTACGATGTGTACGCGAACACGAAAGTCACGGAGCCCGTGCGCAAGTTGGCGAAGGCGTATCGCAACGGCGCCAAGGATATTGTCGAACCCAACGCGGAAGACATCGTAGACGCCGCGCGCGCCTATCATGCGCTTCACCAACTCGTGGTCGACGAGAAGGCCGACGCGCTCATGATGAATTGCCTGCCCGGGTTGCAGATGCCGCACAAGCACGTGCCGCCCTGCATGGGCTTCATGACGCTCCGCGACATGGGGATTCCCGCGGGTTGCCAGGCCGACCTCAACCCGACGTTGACGCTGCTCCTTGTCCAGTACCTCTACAACCGGCCCGGCTTCCAGCAAAACGCGTCCATGGACACCGCCAACAACCTCTACTTCGGTGCCCATTGCACCTGTCCCTCGCGTATGAACGGACCCGGCACGAAGGCGGAGCCGTACATTCTCCGCAGCCATGCCGAAGCCGGTTGGGGCTGCGTCCCGCGCGTGCTCTTTCCGAAGGATCAGGAGGTCACGTTGGCGCAGTACTTCTCCGGCGACGCCCCCGAGATGATTGTCTACACCGGCACCATCGTCGACTGCCCCGAGATCCCGCCCACCGGCGGTTGCCGCACCAACCTCCGCATGACCATCAACGAGGTCGAGGACGTCCGCAACGTGCAAGGCATGCACCAGATCATCTTCTACGGCAATCACGGGAAGGATCTGCGGACGTATTGCCAACTGAATAGCATCGGGCTGCGAGTGTGAATGGAACGACCGGCAAGCGCTTTCAGTTGGCGCAGTTAGGTGTTACCATGTGACACAGGAAGACTCGATATAGGAGGATGCCTGTGATGACGAAATCCAGATTGACCACGGTCGGGATTCTGCTCTTCTTTGGGGCGCTCCTCGTTGGGACCGCGCCAACGGTCATCGGCATGATCGATGCCTTCTCGTCTTCGCAAACCGTTGGTAGCGATAGTGAAGACACCGCCGTTGGTGTCGGCAATGGGTTATCGCTGACGATCGCCGTAATACCCGTCGCGGGCTTAGGGCTTGCTCTCATATTTGTTGGGTATCTGAAGACGAAGCAACCAGCATCGCATGGTCCATCGTAGAGTCGTGACCACCGAGGGTGTTCAATATGAAGACATGGGCGGGCGTTGTATGTTTGCTGATCGGAATGGCGGCTGTTGAGTACGAGCCGGAATACCGGGAGTTCATCCGGAGCCAGAACACTCCAGCGTGGATTCTCGAGGTCTTTTCCGAACAGCAACTCGACGAACGGTATGGGTTTTCCACACAAATCAATCCGTTCTATCTTCGTGGTGATTTCGACGGCGATGCCGAGCCCGATGTGGCCATCCTCGTCCATGAGAAGGTATCTGGCAAGCAGGGCATCGCAATTGTCCATCATGCGACGAAGAAGGTGCATGTTGTGGGTGCCGCGAGCAAGCTTGGGAACGGTGGAGATGACTTTTCGTGGATGGATGTTTGGTGCGTCTACCGAAAAGGGCCCGTGTATCGTGGCATAGACGAAGACGCCCCGCCGGAGCTATCGGCCGAAGCCATCTACGTTGCAAAAAGCGAATCCTCCAGCGCCATCATTTATTGGGATGGTCAAGAATACCGCTGGTATCAACAAGGAGACTAGCGGGCGGAAAGGTCGCCAGGCGCTTCCATCTCCGCCGCATGCAAGTATCGAAACCGCATCGCATGCATTTCGATGTGGAGTGAACTTCACTCCCCCAATGGGTACAATCTTCTTATGGAAAAGCTGCAATCACGTTCTGTCGTCGTCAAACGTACGCTGGCCGACGAGGCTCGCGCCGACGAAGTCGCCGGCACACCCGAAGAATGCCTCAATATGATGTGGCAACTCACGGTTGATGCATGGGCCTTTATGGGAGTCGACGTTGCTGAATCCGAATTTCAGAGACATATTGTCCATATTCGCCGGCCGGAGGGTTGAGTATTTGGTCGTTGGAGCGTATGCCCTGGCTACGCACGGCCTGCCCCGCGCAACCGGGGATCTGGATCTCTGGATTGGATGTTCGCCTGAAAACGCTCGGCGGGTCATGGCCGCTTTGGCGGAGTTTGGCGCGCCGATGGACCAGGTTGATGAGACAGACTTGGTTTCGGCAGGGACCGTATTCCAGATCGGCGTCTCGCCGAATCGTATTGATATCTTGACAGCTATTGATGGCGTTGATTTCCCAGAAGCTTGGGCAAACCGGCACGGCGCCCATATTGGGGATTTGGAAGTGCCTGTCATCAGCCGGGAGCACCTGATTCGTAACAAACGCGCCCTTGGACGAACCAAGGACATAGCAGACGCAGAGTGGCTCGAGAGTCGAGAAGGGTAGATAGTATTTCGCGGAGACTCTGCACTTCATGAGCTTCCAACACAAGACCATCATCGTAACCGGCGGCGCGCAGGGGATTGGCAAGGTCGCCATTTCGAAAATAGACGAGCGGAGCTACTTGCAGGAAGAAGTCGTGTGCGTCATGTAGTACCCTTCGTGCGATTAGGTCCGACGTCTTCTCTCTACGCCTCGCCACTCGCCAATGCGCGCGTGCCGTTCGTCGTCGAAGGTGTACGCCATCTCGGCCACTAAGCGGCATGGGTCGCATCTGAACGGGAGAGAATCAAGATTATCCGGGTCGTATGATTTGCCGGTATTCTTCTGAAACCATTTGCCGCCGCAACCTGGGCATCGGCGGTCCTTTCCTTCGAGTTCACTGCGTCGTCCCCAGTGCCGCATGAGGAAGAAGTAACACGGCACCCCAGTCGCCTCCTCGACGGTCATTGCGAATCTACGGCCCTCCTGGGAGTGCATGCTGGCAGGATCTGCGAGTTCCCGGTAGCTCTCCATTTCCAATGATGCGCAGTAGTGAAAGATGCCGTAGAAGCGCAAGGATTCTCTGCTCCACCTCATGATTTGGTCGCGTACGTCGACGTGAATCGGAATCGCATACAGGGCCACACGTCTGCTCTTGTTTCCCGCAGCAAAGGGCGATGCAGAGTGCCAAGGGTTCAGAGTCAGGCTGGTAACACCTCGCAATGAACCTAGGTGCTCCCAGTACGTACATCGTGTTTCAATTTGTGGAATCTTGATCGCGACGCCCAATTCTCGAAGTCGCGAAAGGTCTTTGTTCACGTAAGGACTGCAAAACCGAGTTGAAAGCGAGTTCCTGCGAGGAAGGAGACAGACAAGCCGCACGCCAGTAGCATCCATCGCAACTACATAGTCTTCCGACACAACTTGGCCGTTTCGCCACAACGTTTCGGAGAGAGATTTCACGTTCTCCAGTGCCTCTATCGCGTCGCTTGCGGACACTATGAACCGCCAATTGCACAAGTACGCCAAGATAGCGCTCCCTGTCGGAAGACTGGTTGATGATGGAACAACCTAGTCATCCGCTGTTACGATAAAAGAAGTCTCGGGAACTTCTCGATCTTATGCGCAACAGAAGATTAATCTCAATTGTCGCGGCGAGTTGTGTAGTCGCAATAGTCTGCTTTGCTGTCGTCTTTGCCCTTTTCGGTGCCGACTACCTCACCAGCAACTACGGACCGGCAAATGTCTGGTTCATATCATGGGAGGGGGAGGTCAGCATCCCGGATCCTCAAGCTCCCTTCACGTTGGTTCTGAAACCAGCGCACGCCAACCCGTCCGTGGTCGCGATACATGTTGCAAGTGCGGCCGGTGCCAAAGCGGTGTTTCGCACCCCGTCCGGCGTCCTCGTTCGTCTCCCTGAGGACGCAAACCAGTTGCGGGTCTTTGACTGGTACAATGGTGACTTGACTCTTGAGTATGTCCCCGAAGAGGTCTCGGAAACAGAGGAAGTCCGCGTTCAGTGGAAGTTCGGGTACGAGTAGCTTGTGAGTAGATAGGAGACCGCGCGCCATGAGCTTCCAACACAAGACCATCATCGTCACCGGCGGCGCGCAGGGGATTG
>CAZWDH010000310.1:0-7659 GCA_964632865.1 uncultured Nitrospiraceae bacterium | reverse complement strand
AACCCAACGTTCCGCTTCGCTCCACGTTGGGCTACAATCTCTCGCCCCGTCGGGGCGAAGAACGTCCGACGGATCCGGGTACGTGAAATCAATCCGATCGATGATGTCCTGACTGCATCTTGACGACAAGCTTTCACAGGCTCAGCTTGACATGCGTTCCGCGAGATGTCTGACGATGGTTGCCGGCTATTAAGCGGTTTCAGCATTCCATATCATCCGCGCGTTCGATTCTGGTATACTCATGGCTTCCAGTCCGTAGGTCTCGTCATCAAACTCCTTTCGGTTCATTGCGGAAGATTTAACGGTATACCATGAAGAAGAACTATCTCATCGATATGGACGGCGTCCTCGTTGCGGGCAGTACGCCCATTCCGGGCGCGGATTCCTTCATTCGGCGCTTACACGAGAGCCAGCTCGAATTTCTCGTGTTGACCAACAATCCTCTTTACACTCCGCGGGACCTCGCGCATCGGTTGAAGATCATTGGACTCGAGATTCCTGCCGAACGGATTTTCACGTCGTCCATGGCGACGGCGCGTTTTCTCCAGGCCCAGCGCGATCGGGGAACGGCATTTGTAATTGGTGAGAGCGGCCTGACGAGCGCGATCCACGAAGCGGGATACGTGATCACGGATCACAAACCCGACTACGTCGTGCTTGGCGAGACCCACACGTACAATCTGGAACTGGTCACGAAAGCGATTCGCCTCGTGGCGGCGGGCGCCCATTTCATTGCCACCAATCCCGATCCCTCCGGTCCGACGGAATCCGGGCTGGCGCCAGCCTGCGGCGCGATGGCTGCGCTCATCGAAGCGGCCAGCGGCCGTAGCCCCTTCTTCATCGGGAAACCAAATCCACTCATGATGCGCACGGCGCTGAATTACCTGGGCGTTCATTCCGAGCACACCGTGATGGTCGGCGACCGCATGGATACGGACATCATCGCGGGCGTCCAAAGCGGGATGGAGACCATCCTCGTGTTGAGCGGCGTCACGAAGCGCGAGGATGTCTTGAAGTTTCCGTATCAACCGACGCTCATCGTGGATTCCGCAAAAGACATCGAGCTGTAGCAGCCCTATTCAAAGATCTCCGTGAAGAACTGTTTCATCGCCTCCCAACTACGTTTTGCCGAAGGCTCGTGGTACATGGCGCTGCCTTCCATGTTCGCATCGGGATCGGTGAAACTATGAACCGCGCCGCCGTAGTGGATCATCTGCCAGTCCACGTTGGCGCTGCGCATTTCATCCATGAACGCCGCTACTTCCTCCGCCGGCACATACGGATCGTCTGCGCCGTGGAGCGCCAGAACCTTTGCCTTGATATTCTCGGCGTCTTCCGGCGTCGGCGTACCTAGCCCGCCATGGAAACTCACGACGCCCTGGATGGGTTCGCCGCTCCGCGCAATCTCCAACACTGTCGTGCCGCCGAAGCAATAGCCGATTGCGGCGATGCGATCGCTATTCACCAGTACGTGATCGCGCAATACGTCGAGACCGGCGATCGCCCGCTGGCGCAACGTTAGCCGGTCATCTTTCAGCGCGCCCGAGAGTTGGGCGGCCTCATCCCGATCCTTGGCGTATACCCCTTTGCCGTACATATCCAGGGCAAAGCCGACGTACCCGAGTTCCGCGAGACGGCGCGCGCTGTCTTTTGCCTGGTCGCCCAGGCCCATCCATGCATGTACCACAAGCACGCCGGGCCGTGTTTCCGCACTCGCGTCGTCGTACGCGAGGTAGCCTTCCAGGACCGTATCCCCGTCGCGGTATTCCACGTTTTCCGTGACTATTGCGGCCATCGAAGGGATGGCCAGAAACGTGATCGCCAAGCAGAGTCCAAGCGTTTTCATGATAGAGACCTCCTTGCAGTGGACACCATTGTGACGCAGAACGGAGCAAAACCGCAACGTGGTCTCTTAATGGGGGGACTATTTGGATTGGATGCGGCGGAAGGCCGCCAGCGGGCACGTGACACTGGTCATGTAGACGGGGTTTTGCCGGTGATCGCCATCGGGGTGCATGCACTCCCAAGGCGAACCGAATTCGGGACCCTTGCGAAAGTCGCCTTCCCGCAATTCAGCGACATACTCCGCCGCCAATTGCGCCGCGGCCTCGGCGTCCACTTGCGCGATCGCGTAACAAACCCAACCCACCGGCGTGCCCCAGTAGGCGCCGTTTTGGTACCGGTTCACCGGAACATCCGTCGATTCCCAGGCGGTGGTTTCGCTGAAATCGTCTGTCGTGAGCACGTGGCGCACGTTTCCACGCCACGCCAGCGTTCCGTCGTGATAGGCCCTGGCAAGACGTTCGCATGCTACGCGCGTACGCTCAGGAGCGAAGGCGCCGATGTACACGCCGAAGGCGGTGCCCCAGACATCCGGCTGCGCGCTTTTTCCAGTTGACGCGCGATACAGTCCATCGTCCAACGCGAACGTTTCTTCAATCGCGGTTTTCAGGCGCGCGCTGTCGCTGGTGTATCGTTTCGCGATATCGGGTTCGTTCACCTGCGTTGCTAGTTGGGCAAGTTCCTCGGCAGCACGCAGTTTCAGCAACGAGCAAAACAGGAGATCGCCTGTATGAATGATGGTATCCACGAAGCCAAACGTGACACCGCGGGACTCCTCGTCGGCGTAGACCAACCCGGTATCCGGGCGGGACGGAGGCATGTCGTAGGCTTCCTGCAAGCGGGTCAGCAGCGGTTTGCCCCGGACCAGTTCACGCAGGATCTCCGCGTCCCCGGTGCTCTCCACGTATTGCGTTGCCATATGCACGAAGAAGAAGGCATCGTCGAGACAGGGTAGCTTGCCCCATCGTGGACCACCCTGGCCCTCGTAGTCCTCGAGGGTGCCGGGGTAGAAGATGGGTTTGTTGCCGAAGCTGATATGGTCTGGAATCGACCCGGGTGTGACAACGCTCCCGCTGGGCAGTGGCCATTCCTCGTCCTGCTGATGGAAGGCCGTCAGCAGGAGCATGTGCCGCTGTTCTTCCGCCGTCACCATGCCCGACTCCAGCGACATGGCGTAATCGCGGATCCAGAACGCCGGGTAGCAGTCCCGTCCGCCTGGGCGTATTACGGTACCGCCCGTCACGTTTGGGCCGATGGCGCCCACCTTCTCCTCAGGGCGCACGCGTGACGCCTCGACCACGTCCCGCGTCAGGCCTTCCAGAAACGCGAGGTCGTCGGTCTGTAGAATTCCTTGCGCGTCGACCCGTCCGAGAGCGATCAGGCAGCAGACCATGGCGGCGCACGCTGCGCGATTGAAAGATTTGCCGTGCATGTTGTCCTCCCCCGAAACATTGTAGAATAGAACCGGCACGAGCTGCACGTGCCCACTTTCCGAAGGGAGGTCCTGATGCCAGAGCACCTGTCCAAGCCATCGAATGTCAGGCGCGGAGCAACGTCTTCGCGGCGCATTGCCGCGGTGCTTATGCTGATTTCGGGCGTTACGCACGTCGTTCAATTGCCAATTTACGGGGCGGAACACTCCGTCGTCGGGGCATCGATCTTCGGCGGAATCTATTTCATCATCGGCCTGAGCCTTCTGGGAAAATCGCGGATTGCGCTGTATGCGGGCGCAATATTCCCGACTATCGGCGGTATACTCGGCATCTATCGCTTTTTTTACTTACACCCAAACCCGTTCAGTGTCTTTCACGTGGCAATCGATCTGGTTGTCGTGCCGATCTGCGTATTTCTCGTCTGGCGGAAGACTATCGGCGAAACATGAGAAGGGACTCGATAGTCTAATCAGTACATGTGACTTGCGCAGCACGCTAGGAAGTTGATAGATTAAGGGTGCTTATTGCTGCATCGAGGGCGGTTCGAGGCCCTCTGCAAATCACTCTTCGCCGGTTCCGGATGTGGTGCGGCATCCGGTCAGGAAGTCCCGATCCGGTGCATTACCGGTGCGGAAGGGTTCTTCACAAGGAGAATGACTGATGAAGCGCGTCCGTGGTGCGTTTATGCCCGTCCTGCTTCGGTTCAGTCTTTGCGCGTTCGTAATCGCCATTTCGATTCTGTTCGTTCCCGGATGCCCGCCTCCGACGACCGATTCCGGATTGAAGGCGCGCGATTTCGTGCAGGTGAACCGCAACGGATTCGGCTACATCGAAAATCTCATCGACCTGAACGACTACCCTTGGGGACTCGTGTACTTCCAGCCCGACGGGGCGCCCGAAGGGCACGTCTACGTATCCACCGGGAACGGGATCGACGATCAGGTTCTCTACGAAATCGGTCAATGGGAGTTTCCCATTCCGCCCCTGCGCCCCGGCGAGATCCGGCGGTTCCGCCCGGACTGGGGTCCTCGCAGTTGGCAGAGTGTCCTTGACATCCGTCACTACGAACTGGGTCCCGTGTACAAGACCAACGGGTTCCGGGCCTTGCAGGTATACCGTCCAGGGGGTGAATCCAACTACCTCTACGCCGGTTCTTCGTCCACGACGCCATCGCTGTGGCGTTCACCCTCGGGCGAACGCTTCGACTGGGAAGTCATTTGGTCCGATCCCCGTAAGGGCAGCATTCGCATCATGGTCGTTCATAACGGCATCTTGTATTTCAACTTCATTCCCGGCGGCGAGATTGGCGATGGGTCACCGGGCGAGATCTGGGCGCATGACGGCGAAACGGTCTGGAATGTAGTCAACGACGGTTTCGGTAATCCGGACAACAAAGGGATTTGGACCCTCGCATCATTCAACGGCTACCTGTACGCATCCGTGGCGAACCTCGAAACGGGTTTTGAGGTCTGGAAACTCGAAGGTCCGAACAACGAGCCGCCCATGCTGGCGCTGGCGAACGGGGGATCCGACCCGTCGAACGAAGCGGCCGCGACCAGTCTCGTGTACAAAGACAAGTTATATTTCGGGACGCAGGTCTTCGGGGGATTCACGTCTGGCACGGCCGGACAGTTGTTCAAGGGCGGCGAGCTGATTCGCCTGGACGCCAACGACAACATGGAAGTTGTCGTCGGGCCGAATTCAATCTCGGGTTACGGGCCTGGGTTCGACCGCAGTCTGAATGCGTACATCTGGTCTTTGGCTGAGTACGATGGCGAGTTGTACGTCGGCACCTGGGACCAAGCCACCATTTACCAGTACGTCGTCGACTATTTTCCCGAGTCCATCTCGCAATTGATCAGCTTTCTGGTCTTGGTCTCGGACTACAACAACACGGAAAACCTGGACGAGAACCTGAAGCGCAGCCCCACGCCGCTAAGCACCGCACTCGAGGCGGGCGGCGACATCTATCGCTCGCCCGACGGCGACCACTTCTTCCCGCTGATGAACGACGGTTTCAACGACCCCTACAACTACGGCGCGCGCAACATGCTCACGGTCGGCGACGACCTCTACGTGGGCATGGCCAACATCTATGAGGGTCTCGAAATCTGGCGTGGCACAAGCTCGGAATCCGGCCGCTAAATCCCCTTGACCCTGTCATCCACTGGACACGCGCGGGCCACTCTGCGTAAGATGCGGGGACCATTTCACACGCGAAGGAGGAGCTTGCATCATGGCCATCAATCTTATGTCTACGCTCAAAGGTTCGCTGCTGGAAGGGTTCTTTCCGGAAGGGTGGGACCTGGATACGCTGGACGCCTTGTGCGCGCGCAAACCTGAAACCATCACGCGTCCGGAGCAGTGGTGGAACAAGGCCTTCGAACCCATCCCCTGCGAATCCCTCGCCGATTTCGACATGATGATGGGGCACGAGATTGCCAACGAAATCGCGCAGGCGAAGGCGAAGAAGAAGCCCATTGCGTTCATCCTTCCGGTCGGGCCCATGGGCATGTACCGTTGGGCGGTGTACTTCCTGAAAGAGTGGGGGGTGGACTGCAAGCACGTTCACGGTTTCAACATGGACGAATGGAGCGACGCCAAGGGGAACACCTTGCCCGCGAAAGATCCCGGCGCGTTTCAGAACGCCATGGAAGGCGCTTTTTACGGACCCCTCGGCAAGCTGACCGTGCCGAAGGCGCAGCGTCACTTTGCCGTGAAATCCGCGCTCCCCAAGTACGGCGATCAGATTCGCGCGCTCAAGAAGAAGGGCGCAAAACTGGTCACCGTGTTCGGGATCGGCCGTGTGTGCCACATCGCCTTCTGGGAGCCCCACTTCGCTGCCGAGTACAAATCCGTCAATGCCTGGAAGCAAGCCGAATACCGGCTCGGCGCGCAATTGCATCCGCTGACCATCGAGCAGAACGCGATTACCAGCTTCAAGAGCCGGACCACCTTGGTGCCGACGACAGCGAACACGGTCGGGCCGGGTCTCTTCCTGCAATCCGACCGGATTATCGGCGGCGCGGACGGCGCGTTGGGCCGCGGCATGATGTGGCAGGGCATGTCGCTCTGGGCGACGCTCCACCACAAGCCGACGCCGTGGATTCCGAGCACCTTCATGCCGACGTTGCCGGGGCGCCTGTTCTTCCTGAAGGAACTCGCCGGACCGCTCGAAGCGGAGTGTAACTAGCGGATCAGGGTTGTTCCTGAAAGACCTGGTTCAGGGCCTTTAATGCCGCGTCGTGGAGATGGCCGTTGGAGGCGACGATCCCGACGTTGTTTGCGAGGGTACGGCCGAGGGTGAAGTCGAGGTCGTTGCCGAGCAAGTCCGTAACACGTCCGCCGGCTTCTTCGATTACCAGGGAGCCTGCGGCGTGGTCCCAGATCTTCTCTTTGTAGTCGGGCTGGGCCTTGGTGAGCAGACGAAACAGCAGATCGCCGCGGCCGGCAGCCATGACGCTGTACTTGGCCTGGCTGTCCATCAGGACGGGTTCCGCCTGCACGCCCAGCACCTCGACCAATTGGGCGACGCGGCCGGTGTTCGTGTGTCCCGCGTCTACGGAGCGCAACAGGCGCGCGTCCTTGCCGTCGGCGATGGGAGAAACTCTCAATTGAACGAAAAGACCAACCTCATCAAGCGGCGTGGTCCAGGTGCCCTGACCGCGCACGGCCACGATGAGTGAACCGGGACCGTCGTGGTCGGGCGTATATCCGTCGCGCAGATTCGGACAGCCCAAGACGCCGACCTGCACCTTTCCATCGACGATGAGTGCCAATGCGACGGCATATTGATCGCCGCGGAGGAACCCCTTGGTGCCGTCGATAGGGTCCAGCGTCCAGAAGCGGTTCGCGGAATCTTGGCCGCCGTGATCGATCCACTGACAGACCGTTTCCGGTGTCGCGTACGCGAGGTGACGTCCAACGAATTTGACGACGTTATTCAGATTCTCGCGGTTGTCCGGTTCGCGGAGGTGGGCCGAGTTTTCTTCGGCCACCAGCGGATCGTTCGGGTAGGACTTGTCGAGCAGGCAGCCCACCAGGGCCTGTGCTGCGAAATCGGCAACGGTGACGGGGGACTTGTCTTTTTTGGTAATCGTGTGATCGACAAGTTCGCGCTCCACTTCGCGCGCGACGCGTGCGGCTTGACGGACGGCTTCGATGGCAAACTGCACATCGGGATGACCGGTATCCAACGACATAAGAAAACACTCCAGGTTGCAATGGAAGAGGGGACCAGCGTGAATTGGAATCGGGATCATACCGAATCGTGGCGCGGGATGCACGTCAAGCTAAGAACAGATTGACATACTATAGGGTGCATTTGTGGTATGCCTTGCCACGAGTCAACATCCCCCTTGATCCCCCTTCAAAGGGGGAATTG
>CAZWDH010000309.1:0-7714 GCA_964632865.1 uncultured Nitrospiraceae bacterium | reverse complement strand
CGCGTGTCCATCTTCACGAGCCGGTACCTCTGTTCCACGCGCACGGTCAACAACATGACGCCCCTTGTCGACGCCGAAGACAACCTCGCCTGGTTTGTGAAACGCGGTGGGTACGCGACCGCCATGTTCGGCTACAACGACTACGCCGTCGATCCGCGCATCTTGCCCGACGGCGATCCCCGCAAAACTTCGCTCCGCTATGACAACGCCTTTCCCGGCTTCGACCATGTCTACCAACACGAATACCACTCGCCCGCGTACTTCGACTTTCTGCGCGCAAAGGGCTATCCCGATGACCTATGCGGACCGGCCATCTGCACGACCTACAACATCCCGCCCGGCGGGCCCGGCGATCATCTTCCGCTTCGCTATCCCGCCCACTACCGCGCCGAGGACAGCGAATGTCAGTTCCTGACCACCCGGGCCTGCAACTGGATTCTTGGAGCAGGTTCCGGTTGGTTCGCCAATGTGAACTTCATCAAACCCCACCCGCCGCGGATTTGTCCGGCCCCGTATAACGACATGTACGATCCCGCCGACATGCCCCCAGCTAACCGCGACGCGCGCGAACTGGAAAACGCACATCCCTATCTGCAAACCGTCCGTCGCACCCCCGCGTTAGTCGAGGACCGAGATCTCCGCGAAACCCGCGCCTGCTACTACGGAATGATCTCCGAGATCGACGCCAGCGTGGGCCTCCTGATCGACACGCTCAAAGAAACCGGACAGTGGGACCACACGCTTATCGTCTTCACCTCCGACCACGGCGAATACCTCGGCGATCACTACTTCACCGACAAGGCCCACTTCTACGACGAAACCATGCGCGTCCCGCTTATTATCCGCGATCCGTCATCAGATGCCGGCCCAACCCGCGGCCAACGGTTCAATCCCTTCGTCGAAACCATCGACATCGCCCCGACCGTGCTCGAGTATTTGGGTGAGCCCATTCCCGACCGCTTCCAGGGAACGAGCGTGCTTAACCAAGTGCGGGAAATGGGGGAGGAGGGAAGAGGCCGGGAAGCCATCCACTTCGAATACGACTTCCGCGGATTCTTCCTGGACGATCCCAGTGTGAACCCCGACGAATGCGTCCTCTGGGTGCTGCGCGACGACCACTACAAGTACGTCCAGTTCGGGCTGGAATCCATGCCCCCGCTACTCTTCGATTTCCAGAAAGACCCCGGCGAACTCCACAACTTGGCCGAAGACCCCAACGCCGCCCCCATCGTCGCAACCTACGCCCAAAAGATGCTCCGCTGGCGCATGAAACACGAAGATCAGCGAATGGAACGCTGGGCCAGCCAGTATAGGTAAGATTGCGCTTAACGTGGCAATTCGGCGACCGCGACTGCCGTCTACATCGCAATCGGAGGTTCAACGTGGAGGCGCACCCTCAAGCCACTTTGAAAGGGCTCAACCAGCAACCGAGTCCGGGCCGTCGCGATGGGTAAGAACGTCATGGATAGAGAGAGCGAAATAGCCCCGGTACCATCATCTGCCATCGGTCCTCGTCGCTTGGGGCGCGTGTTGTTTTGGCTTGGCGGCGGACTCGCCGTTCTGCTCGCGCTGTATGGCATGTCACAAGCAGCGCTACGCGTATGGCGCGACCGCTTGCCGGACGACGCACCGCGAATTGCCTTTTCGGTGGACGAGTCGTGGCTGGTGGATTCCGGGATCATGACGTCGAGTTACGAGCAGGCCTTCGCCCGCGCGGGAGGTCGCCTCGTCTGGTTCGAAGTGGTAGAAGGGGACGAGAATCGGGCACGAGCCGCGGCGTTACTTGACGAGCGCGACATTGACGGGCTGCTGCTGTCCGGCGGCGGCGATGTGGACCCGGCGCAGTACGGCGGCGACCCGAGCGCGGCGATCCAGGTGAATCGTCGTCGCGACGATTTCGAAATCGCGCTTATCGAAGCGGCGCGGGATCGGGGCCTGCCAATCCTCGGCATCTGCAGGGGTTGCCAAATCCTGAACGTCGCCCTCGGTGGAACGCTACGCGACCTCAGGGGCGACAACGCGTTGAGCGGTATGCACTTCAACGTTTCGGGCCACGCAGTGAACCTGGATGCCAACAGTAAGCTCGCCGGCGCATTGGGCGTCACGCGGTTGGATGATGTCTACAGCTTCCACGGCCAAGCGGTGGATCAATGCGGACCGGGCGTCCGAATCGTCGCTCGGGCTGAGGATGGCGTCTCCGAGGCCATCGAGACAGACGGCGCCGAGTGGATCGTCGCCGTGCAATTCCATCCCGAGATGGCCCTAACGGATCAGATTCAAAACCAGCTCTTCAGAGCCTTCGTGGACCGCGCGCGGGAGTATGCTAAAGCCAAGAACAGGTAACCCACCGATCGCAAAAGCGGACCGGTATGGAGCAACACGAGGTGCCTGAAGATGGATTCCCGCCTGCGCGGTCATGACGGTAATCGTGATAAGGCCGCGGGTCCTTCATTTCGTCAATCAACCTCCGTATGGCGATCAAGGAGCACAGGCGTCCCGCCTGTGTTCTTGCCACCGGTGGGACGCCCGTGCTCCTTGACCAACACCGCGAATTTCCGCTTCCGATTGCTTTTACCTCGCCTCAGCCGGTGAGACCCGAGGCGGTCAGTACGAGATCCAAGAACTCCTTACGTTCCTGTTCGTGACGATAGGTAACGCAGCCCGATGCCCAGGCGTGCACCGTGTGGTAGTCCATGTCATCGTTGGGGGCGTTGCCCCGGAGAAGCATGCCGAAAGCGGCGACGGCCGTCGCAAAACGAAAGTCGGTGGAGGCATGCTCAAACGCGCCTCCGGAATCGAACACCGGCGTCTCGAGTAGTTGGCTGCGGGTGGCGCTCGGCGTTTTGTACCGCAGCTTCAGGTTAAGGAGTTCGCCCAAATGGGCCGCCGCGCTGGCTCGCGGCCGGGTCTGGTAACGAAGCGGATCAACGGTACCCGCGGACTCACGGTATCCGGCGGGCACAACTTCGTACAGCGCGGTGACCGTGTGACCGGCGCCGATTTCGCCGGCATCTTTGGCGTCGTCATTGAAATCTTCGCGCGCGAGCATACGGTTCTCGTAACCAATCAGCCGGTAGGACTCCACTTCCGCCGGATTGAATTCGATCTGGATCTTGACGTCTTTTGCTATGGTCACGAGATTCGCGATCATTTTGGCACCGAAGATGCGCTTCGCCTCGTCAAAACTGTCAACGTAGCCGTAATTCCCGTTGCCTTTGTCGGCGAGTTGTTCGAGCGTGCCATCTTTGATGTTGCCGAAACCGAACCCGAGCGTGGTCAGGAAGATCCCCTCTTTCGCGCGCTCTTCAATGAAACGGATCAATTCGCCGCGGTCGGTGATGCCCACATTGAAGTCGCCGTCGGTGGCGATGATCACACGGTTGACGGCGCCGTCGCGGAAGTTCGCGCTGGCAATGTCGTAAGCGAGATGGATGCCCTGGCCGCCATTGGTCGATCCGCCGGCCTCGAGCCGCTCGATGGCATTGAGGATGCCGCGCTTGTTTGCGCATGACGTGGAGGGCTGCACGGTCCCGGCTGCCCCCGCGTACACGCATAGCGCGACCCGGTCGCGCTCGTCCAGCTGCTTGACCAGGTACTGCAACGATTGCTTCACGAGGGGCAGTTTGTTGGACGGCTGCATGGATCCGGATACGTCAATGAGAAACACGAGGTTGCAGGGCGGCCGCTCGTCTTCCGGCGGCTCGTAACCCCGCAGGCCAATGCGCACGAGCCGGTGTTTGCGCTGCCACGGGGCGGGTGCCACGTCCACGTTCACCGAGAACGGCGTATCGGAGTCCGGCACGGGATAGTCGTACGTGAAATAGTTGATGAACTCCTCGATGCGAACGGAGTCGCGCGGCGGACACACGCCCATTTCCAGCATGCGCCGCACGTTGGTGTACGAAGCCGTATCCACGTCAATGGAAAACGTCGACACGGGCTGATCCGAAACGAGCCGGAAGGGGTTGTCATCGTAGTGGTCGTACTGCTCCGTGTTGAAGGGGTCCCATCCGCTGCCGATGGGCGCCACCGCATCGGGCACGACCGGCTGCGCGACGTGCATATAGACCCTGGGCGCCGGCTGTGGTGGTTGGGGCGGCGCGTTCACGATGATCGTGTTGTTCACAGCAGGCTGTGAAGCACTCGCCCAGTTCCGGCGCGGCGCGCTTTCGGATTGAGCCATCGCTGACCCAGCAGGATTGTTGATATCGGTGATTAGAAATCGCTCGACGCCTTCGCGAAGACGAAATAGCGTGTACTGCGGCGCGTGGCCGGCGGCTTTGTCGATCAGGGTCTGCCGCAGCGAAGCGGCATCGCCTTGTGGTTGCAGAGGTAAGTTGCTTGGAAGGTCTGAGTGCCGGTACACCAATGCGATCGCAGCAGCGACAATAGCGAGAGAAAGAAAAGCAAGGCGCGGTACGTGCCGAGTCCCTTTCTTCCGCAGATCCGGCGGGTCCGTGTGGTGATCGATCGTATCCATGGGTTTCACTCCTTCGCGTGTCCGCCGTTACGGCGCGCATTCCGGGGGAAGTCCAGACGGCAAAGGTCCGAACAGTTCCGCCGAGACCGAGGTCACGGGAAATGTGGGGTTCGGGTTTTCGGGTTCGTAAGGCCGGAACTCAACGTGGCCGTCCATGAAGAGCACATTTGCTCCGAGAGGCCGATGCGCGATCTGCGACGTGTCGAGGGACAGCCGATCCCACATGACGACGCCCGATCCCGAAGGTCCATTGAGCAAATCCAGCGCGTAGGGCAGTGGCGATTGCACGTCGACGTCGCGATCGATCGCCCACTCGCCGCTCGTCAGCGAATCGTGAAGCGTGACTGCATCGTAGTCGTCGCGAAGCGAGAACCCGGTGTACACGTAGTACCGCGACGAGACGCAATCCGGACGTTGTTCGCCGGATTCTCGTGATTCAAAACGGTGCGTCGCTGAGTCCGGATGACTCGGACAGACGAAGATCTCCAGGTCGGTACAGTACTCGGGGTAGAATCCCCGCATGTCCGGCACCCAATTCCCCGGGACCGGACTGAGGGCGGGCCATCGATCCCCCTGCGATTCATGGGCAAACATCTTGAAGGCCAACCCCAACTGTTTCAGGTTGGTTTGGCAACTCGCGCGTTGCCGCGAATTGCCCGACGCTTTCACTGCGGGCAATAGCAGGAGTGCCAACATGCAGATCAACGCAGCAGACAGAAGCAGTTCGGCCCAAGTGAGGATACGGCGCCGTTGGGAGTCTGGCGAAAGTAGCTCGTCGCGGGGCGCTTCATTCGGTGATTCGTTTGTCCCATCCATGTGATTCCCTCCCCGGGCGTCGCATCGCCCGATGCTCTCCATTACGCGCGACGGGACAGGGAGGTTCACTTATTTCTTACGAGAAATGCGGTTCACAGAACTGCGAACTGAAGATCATGGGCTGGAAGCCCATGGCACCTCGAATCACGGGCTGGAAGCACCGTGCCAGCTCGTGCTTTGGGCTGGAGGCCCGTGGCACCTCGAAGAATGTTCCTACTCCAGGACGAAAACGATGCGGTCGACGTAGACTGCATCGACTTCGCCGGGGTTGTTGACGGGCGCGACCCAGACGTACATGCCGGGGGTCAAGGTGTGCACGCCTAGGTCGATGAGTTGATAGCCGTCCATTGTCGATTCGATCGGAACGGTTTGCTGGTTCACGGCGGCGCGGGCTTCGGAATCGTAGATGCCGAGTTGCATGGCGCTGCCGGTGTCGGCTTGGGTGTCGCAACGAACGGCGATATACACGTGCTGCGGCACGCGCGCGGTCATGTCGTTGGAGATGGGAAATTGGACGGCCCATTGCGTGTGGTTCGTGGTCATGCGAGCCGCTTTGCCGTCTGACGCCAAGGGATCGTCCACGAAGGATGACGACTCGCCGACTCTGTACAGGCGGAACTCGTTGTCCTGAACGTCGAGCCAACGGTCGGCGGGCAGATCCTTGCATACCTCCGGCACAGTCGCTTCGACACCGCTGAAACGCGCGCGCAACACGGCGGCGAGTTGATCGAAAGGTCGGCCTTCGGCGTAGCTGCCGCAATTAAACGCTTCGCAGGTCTCGATGAACGATTGCGCCGCCGCGGCCGGGTCGTCCGGACCGAGGAACGGATGATTCTGTAACCGAGCCGATCGTTTGAGCGCCTCGTACCGGTTCAGCCACGCGTAGGTCAGCGGTAGCCGCGCCCGCCGTACGCGCGCTTCAAGCACGCTGTCGCCCTTCACGGCCGCTTCAGCCTCATCGAAGAGAGCCTCCGCCGCGTTTAGGTTTTCGATGCGCAGCCACGCCGCGGTCGTGTCCTGGAAACAGCCGAAATGCACGTCGGCCTGCGTGACCGCGTCCCGCATGCGATCCATGTAGCGGCGCAAGGGCCACGCCGCCGGGCCGTAGTATCCGGCCAGGAACTCGTTGATGAGTGCCTCGGGATCGCGCGAGGGGTCCCACATGAGATGGGCCAGCACCCACGCGCGGAGTTCCACGAAATCGCCGCAGGACGATCCGGTGTCGCCCTGCTCGAAGAGTCCGATGCAGTTGTTCTCGACGAAGAAGCGAATGTTCGGCGCGAGCGCCTGGTAGTTGGGATGGGGAAGCAGATACTGGCGGAAATTGGTGACGTAATCCCACACGTAGAGCTTGCCCGCGATGGCGCTCCACGCTTCCATGTCGCGGCGGAAGTCGGCGTTGCGCGGCGCGGTGGCGAGGGGTTCGGCGAAACTGCATTCGATGGTGCAGAGACGAATGACCACGTTTTCGCGCGGTTTCGCGTGGAGCGGCGCCTTGCGCGTGTACTGATAAGCGAGGGTTTCGACGAGCACGTCGGGGAACTCTTTCGCGATGTCTTCGGCTACCGCGTTGACGAAGCGCACCAATAGTCCGGCCGGAGAGCCTTCTTCATTTTCGATGGCGGCACAGTTGGCGCATTGGCAGTTGCCGTGACAGTCGTTCTGCGAGATGGAGATCATGCCTGCGGCGGGGTTCTTGCGAATCCACTCCAGCGCGTTCTTCGTGAGTTCCGCGCGCATGGCTTCGTTGGTGAGGCAGAGTTGCGCGTGGTCGTGCGTGCGCTCGCCGTTGAGTTCGCTGTACCAGTCGGGGTGCGCCTCAAAATACTTTTCCGGCGGGAGCAGTTGGTAGAACGTGTGGCACCACCCGAGGATTTGGTAGTGGCCGCCGTATTCCTCCGGTACGCCGTCGTGGTGGCCGTTGCACTTGCTGCGAGCGGCGAAGATGCCGTTCAACGCATCGCGGTAAAACGCTTCGCGGTAGCGCAGCTTGGGCGTGTAGACCTTGTCGAGCACCGGGATCTCGAGGTTCGGCCGCGTGGGGACGAACGATTCGGCAGAGGTCCACCAGCGGCAACCGACCACCTCTTCGAGAAAGGTGTAGACGGCGTAGAGCGTGCCGCGCGGACGGCCCCCTGCGAGGTAGAGCGTATCGCCATCGGTCTTAATGACGATGCCGTCGTGGCCGATCGCGTCGAGGTCCAGATCGGGGAAGGCCGCAGTCAGGCGCGGCGAGGGACCGACGACGATCTGTTTCGCATCGGGTGCAACGGCGGTCTCTTCAAGAATGGGGAGTGTCGCGCCGGTGACCAACGCGAGGTGCTCCTGCAATTCCTTCGCAGCGGTGCGTTCGGGCTCGATAGCGCCCTCGGCGATGACGATGCTGTAATCGGATGCGCCGTCTTTCGCAAGGGTCAT
>CAZWDH010000308.1:0-7829 GCA_964632865.1 uncultured Nitrospiraceae bacterium | reverse complement strand
CAATGTAAGTCTGCTGGTCAGGTAGGCGGTTGTCTTTAACCGGTCTTCTCTCCTACACGATGCTCACCTCAGAATTTGGACACTGCACTTGTGTCGTTTCCCCGTTTTGCCAGCGTTGAGCATACAGCATCAGCCAACGCTATGGCTCCGAGACGAGCCGGCAAAATGAAAGGGAAACTATGTCTTTTGATCAATTGGGAATCCATCCGCGCTGCCTGAGCGTCCTTCAACGCCAAGGCATTACGGAACCCACGCCTGTCCAGGCCGAGGCCATTCCGGTCGCGCTGGAAGGGCGGGATCTCGTCGCCATCGCCCAGACGGGCACGGGTAAGACGCTGGCCTTCGGGTTGCCGTCGCTGACGCAGCTCGCGGGATGCAAACCCGGCCGCACGCGCATGCTCGTGCTCACGCCGACGCGTGAACTGGCGCACCAGGTGGAGAAGGTCATCGCCCCCCTGGGCAAGGCCCTCGGCCTGCGCACAGCGTGCATCTACGGCGGTGTCGGGTTCGAGAACCAGACCCGCGCCCTGCGCAGCGGATCGGCCATCATCGTCGCTACGCCGGGACGCCTCCTCGATCACATGAACCGCGGCAATGTGCGATTCAGCGATCTTTCCATTCTCACGCTTGACGAAGCGGACCGCATGTTGGACATGGGATTCATGCCCGACATCCGCCGCATCGTGGCCGCCTTGCCGAAAGAGCGCCAGACGCTCATGTTTTCGGCGACGTTTCCGAAGGAGATCGAGCGGTTTGCCAACGAGATGCAGCACAATCCCGCGCGAATCGAAATCGGCCGGATCGCGTGTCCTGCGGATGCCGTTCGGCAGGGAGTGTACACGGTGCACCAGACCGAGAAAGTCGAGTTGCTCTCCAAGATCCTTCGCGAGAAGGAAGTCGGATCGGCCCTCGTTTTCCTGCGCACCAAGCACCGCACCGACCGCGTTGCCAAGGCATTGAAGAGTTCCGGGTTCAAAGTTCAGGCCATCCACGGCGGTCGCACCCAGGGTCAGCGCCAACAGGCCATCGAAGGATTTCGACAGGGGCGGTACCAGGTTCTGGTCGCCACGGATGTGGCCGCGCGCGGACTCGACGTGCAGGGCATCACGCACGTGTTTAACTTTGACATCCCGAACAGCTCGGACGATTACATCCACCGGATCGGCCGCACGGCCCGCGCCAGCGCCGACGGGGACGCGATCACGTTTGTCAGCCCGGAAGACCATCGCGCGTTGACAACCATCGAGAAAGCCCTCGGCAAGAGCATCCCGCGGGAAGAATGGGAAGGCGCGGTGCCGGTGTACTCCGGCTTTCGTGCGGAAGGCGAAGGCCTCCGCAAGAATGGCCGCCGCTCGAATCCCCGTGGCCGCAGGCTGATGCGACGCCGGTAACATTAGATTGCAGGGTGCATCGCCCGAGTCTGGAAACCGGTAGCCGTATCTGCAACAAACAAATGACTTCATCAGCTCCCCTCGTTCGCGGGGGGAGCATTTTCATTTCTCCCGTCTCTGGTAGACTCGCCCCGAACGCAGCAGGCCTCGTCGCTTCCCTCCGCAACGTGATTGTTTCGCCGTGGACTTGTTACAGTGGCGGTGCGAACTGCGCATGAACACTGGGGGGCGCGATCATGAAGTTGTCCATACTTGCCGCGATTCTACTGCTGGGGGCGTTGCCGCTCTTTGCAGACGCACCGCCGCCGGAGGAGCCGCTCTCCCTTTGGTACCGCGCGCCGGCAGAGGCGTGGACGCAGGCTTTGCCGGTCGGCAATGGCCGCTTGGGTGCCATGGTGTTCGGCGGGGTTTCGAAGGAACGCATTCAGCTCAACGAGGAAACCGTTTGGGACGGCAAACGCTCTGACCGCACGAATCCAAAAGCGTTGGAGGCGTTGCCGGAAGTGCGGCGCCTGCTCATTGAGGGCAAGAACGAAGCAGCCGCCAAACTCGCCGGCGAAACCATGATGGGCATTCCCGAGCGCATCAATTCGTATCAATCGCTCGGGGATTTGTGGATTGCGTTTCCAGAAGACGGGGAAGCCCGCGACTACCGCCGTTCGCTGAATCTCGACACCGGCGTAATTGAGGTGGATTACACCATCGATGGCGTTCACTTTCAACGCGAGACCTTCGCGTCTGCACCAGCACAAGCCATCGTAACCAGGATTAGTACGGATCGGCCAGGCGCCATACGTCTGGACCTTTCGTTTACGCGCGAGCAAGACGCCGTTTGCGTGAGTGAAGGAAGCGATCGGCTCATCCTTCGCGGACAGATTGCCGCTTCGAAGGACGATGCCGGAAATCCCATCGGTGTTCGATTCGAATCGCATGTCCTTGTGCGAGTGGACGGCGGAAAGATCGAGAATGCCGACGGCGTTCTGAAGGTTGAAGGCGCGAATGAAGTGATGTTACTCGTGGTCGCCGCTACAGACTATCGCGGCGGCGATCCCAAATCGCAATGCCGGCAGTATCTCGAACGTATTGCAGGGCAAACATACGATGAGCTTCGGGCGGACCATATCGCGGATCATCAGTCCCTCTTTCGCCGGGTATCGATCGATCTCGGAGACGATCCTCATCCGGGATTACCAACTAATGAACGGCTCGCCAAACAAAGCGAAGGCGTGAACGATCCCCACCTGGTCGAGTTGTACTTCCAATACGGGCGCTATCTGCTCATGGGATCGTCGCGTCCCGGTTGCCTGCCTGCAAACCTGCAAGGATTGTGGAACGAGCACATGAACGCGCCGTGGAACAGCGATTACCACACGAACATCAACCTGCAAATGAACTATTGGCCCGCCGAGGTGACGAATCTCGCCGAATGCCACGTGCCCTTGTTCGACTACATGGATTCGCTCGTGTCGTCAGGCGAGCACACCGCGCAAGTCCACTACGGGTGCCGCGGCTGGGTGGTCCATCATCTCAGCGACATCTTCGGTTTCACCGCGCCGGCGGACGGCGTCTGGGGCATCTGGCCCATGGGCGCAGCGTGGCTCGCGCAGGATCCCTACGAACATTACCTATTCTCGGGCGACGAGACGTTTCTGCGCGAACGAGCGTATCCGTTGATGAAAGGCGCGGCGCTGTTCATGCTCGATTTTCTCGTTGAGGACCCTCAAGGCCGTCTCGTGACCAATCCGTCCCACTCGCCTGAGAACCGGTTCCGAAAGGCGGACGGAACGGAGTCCATGTTCACCTACGGGGCGACGATGGACCTGGAGATCATTCACGATCTATTCACCAATACCATCGAAGCAAGCGAGATTCTCGATATCGACATGGAATTCCGCGCGGAGCTGCAATCCGCGCTCGACCGGCTGGCGCCCTTGCAGATCAGCCCGAAGACTGGGCGGTTGCAGGAGTGGATCGAGGACTACGAAGAACCCGAACCGGGACATCGCCACATGTCGCACCTGTACGCCCTGCATCCCGGCGATCAAATCACCTTGCGCGGCACACCGGACCTGGCGGATGCGGCGCGGAAGTCGCTGGAGTACCGCTTGTCCCACGGCGGCGGCCATACGGGTTGGAGCCGGGCCTGGATGATCAACTTCTGGGCGCGCTTCGAACATGCGGATCATGCTTATCGCGATCTTCAGGCCCTCTTTCAGAAATCGACATTGCCAAATCTTTTCGACGATCATCCGCCGTTCCAAATCGACGGCAATTTCGGCGCCACGGCCGGGATCGCCGAGATGCTGTTGCAAAGCCACGCCGGCGAGATTCACTTGCTCCCCGCATTACCGGCGGAGTGGAGTCAAGGCCAGGTTTCCGGTCTGCGGGCGCGGGGCGGCTTTGAAGTGGACATGATGTGGGACCAGCGGCGCCTGGAGATGGCGGTGATCCGCGCTCATGCCGATGCGCCCTGCCACGTGAGATGCCTGACACCCATGAACGTTGCGCCGTATCCTGACGGGAAGAAAACCGAAACCGGTGGGACGCCGTGGGATTCGTTACGAGAAGAACTCGATGCCGGCCAACTCATCCCGATGGCAATATCTTCGCCGGATAACGACGTTCTCGGTTTTGATGCCAAAGCGGATACAACCTACGTGCTTTGGAAAAGGCCCACACCCGAAGAACGCATCATCGATCCCGCTTACCAATTCTAGTGCCGATTGATTTCCTCGCCCGCGACTACAGGTTATCCCGGTAGTTCTTGTACCAGACGCTCACACTGCCCACGAAGGCGCCGGCCCCGATGCCCACCAGGGCCGTCAGGTAAATCGGTTCATCCGGCGTGGCGATGAACATGATCTCCATCACATGATGCGCCACCGAAAAGGTCAAACCGAGCACGGCCGCAATCGCAGCCCCGACGCCATAGCCCAGGTCAAACCCCACGACAAGCCCCCAGACGGAACCCAACAGGAACCCGGCAAAGACGCCAAATTCCGTGCCGCCGAAAATCGTTGCGCGAAATTGAGTCGGGTCGGCGCCCCGCATGACGGCGATCGTGATGAGGGCCATTAACGTACCGCCCGCGATCGCGCCTGCGCTCCCCCACAGCAATGAACTCAACAACGCGCTCTTAAGATGACACTTGATGTACTCGGTCGTGGATTGCGATACGGGCTGAGCCGGCGCTGCCGTGACCGGCATCGACATCGCCCCCAATCCCGCCATGGCGTGCGCGAGTTGCGGCCCCTGATTCAACACGGTGTTACATGCCCGGCATCGCGCTGCCATATTCTCGTAGCCGGGAGGGATCATCATCTTCGTCCCGCAGACGGGACATTCTACAGCCGTGCCTTGCATGAGCGAACCCTTCCAAAATGAGACGATGCCACCTTTGCCCTTGGATCTCCCGTTATAGCATAGGATGAGGATTTTGGGAACCCCGGGAAAAGGCTGGAGACTGGAGGAAAAGCAAGATGGCTTCCTCCGGCTTCGCCCCGATGGCATAATGGGCGTGATCGACGCTAAGTGTGCGAATTGAAAGAAGGGGGAGCTTACTCCATGACAACCATTGCCCTCGCGGCCACGCTTCTATTGACCGCAACATCGATTCAGCTTTCTGCGGCGCCGCCGGAGCCGATCCTTCCGGTGCCTTCGCCGGAGCAACTGGCGTGGCAGGAGCTCGAATACGGCATGTTCTGCCACTTCGGCATCAACACCTTCCACAACGAGGAGTGGACCGATGGCACGAAGGACCCGCATACCTTCAACCCCACTGATTTCAATGGCCGCCAATGGGTGGAGGTCGCGAAGCGTTGCGGGATGGGCTACCTCGTGGTAACGGCCAAACACCACGACGGGTTTGCCGTGTATCCGACGGCGCACAGCGAGTATGCGGTCACCGCCAGTCCGTGGCGCGATGGCAAAGGCGACGTCGTACGCGCAGTGGCCGACGCCTGCCACGACCTCGGCGTGATGTTCGGGTTCTACCTCTCCCCGTGGGACCGGCACGAGCCGAAGTATGCGGACCCGCCCGCCTACGATGCCCATTTCAAAGACATGCTGCGCGAACTGCTGACCAATTACGGCGCGGTCGGCGAGGTCTGGTTCGACGGCGCGGGCAGCGAAGGGCACATCTACGACTGGGACGGCTACTATGGGTTGATACGGGAGCTGCAACCGCAGGCCCTGATCGCCATCTGCGGGCCCGACATTCGATGGGTGGGCAACGAGCAGGGCGTTGCACCCGAGACCCTGTGGAATGTGGTCGATCGCGACGAAGAGCAGGTCTGGTATCCGGCCGAATGCGACGTGCCCATCCGCAAGGGGCAGTGGTTCTTCCACACCGACGGTGAACCGCAGTTGCGCAGCGTGGAGGAGGTGCTCGACATCTACTACAAGTCCGTCGGCCGCGGTGCGGTGCTGTTGCTGAACGTGTCGCCGGACCGGCGCGGGTTGCTGCCGGAAAAGGACGTCGCGGTATTGGACGAGGTATGGCGAATTGTCACCGAGACGTTCAAGACGAACCTCGCGGAAGGCAAGGCGGCCACGGCCAGCAACGAACGCGGCGGAGATCCTGCGTTCGCCGCCGCAAACGCTATCGACGGTGACGACGCGACCTATTGGTGTACCGACGACGGCGTTCCCGAGGGCATGTTGATTGTGGACCTCGGCGAACCGACGACCTTCAACCGATCCCTGATCCAAGAGCACATCGCGTTGGGTCAACGGGTGGAGTCGTACAAGCTCGAGGCCATGGTGGAAGGCGAATGGATACCGGTCGTGGAAGGCACGACAATCGGCTACAAACGGCTTGACCGGTTCGCCGACGTGACCGCGACGCAAGTGCGGTTGACCGTGCGTGCGCGGGCCTGCCCCACGATCCAAACATTCGGGCTGTACCGGGCCGCCGAGTAGTCGATGACGCTTAGGGATAAGTCGACAGAATCTGACGGTGTCGTATCGGGTCTGTTCGGCCTTGACCTAAAGAATATCCCCCTTAATCCCCCTTCAAAGGGGGAACTGGTCGCAACGCCTTTCGTTGCGACTTCGACGCGGGGCAGGCTGCGATGCGGGGCGAGCGATTCAATGGACAGGCAAACTACACCGATGGCAAATTCCCCCTTTGAAGGGGGATCAAGGGGGATGTTTCCCAAAGCGCTCGGGACGGATAGCGAATGAATTGCGCGTCCGAGGTGTTGACGCGGGGCGAGCGCAGGGCTCGGCTCTACGGGTGTCTGTTCTGGGCCGCGATTTCGCTGGTTATCGTGCTGGTACGCGGGGTGCGTTGGGATGAGACGTATGAACACGCGCTTGCGATCACGCGGCTGTCGCCCTACCCGGACGGCCATCCCTTCTTCATCTATTGCCGCAACGTGTTCAGCCTGCAAAGCTACCTGTCCGCGGGCCTGTTGTGGTTGACGCGGAGCGCGGTGGTAGTTTGTTTCACTCGCGATCTCGCGCTCATGCTCTTCGTCACCCTGCCCCTCTTTCTTTTCACGTTTACGCTGACTCGGCGCGCGTTATGGGGACACGTAGCGGTTGTGCTGGCGCTCTGTGGTGTGTACTCGTTTTTTGGCAGCCACTACGGCATCGGTACGTGGACGGGATTTTTTTCGGTCGGCGGCATCGGCGCGGGCTATGCCCTGCTCACGTTCACGGCCTTCGTTGCGGGTTGGACGCGCACGGCGTGGTTTCTGTTGACCTTCCTCTTCGCAGTTCATGCCGGGCAGTTGCCGCCCCTGCTGTTATTTGCGGGCGCGCAACTCGTCATTGGCGATAGGGAACATCGAAGAGCGCAGTGGAGGGGGGCATTCTTTTGGGGCGGTGCGGGGTTTGCCGCGTCGGTGCTGTTCTACACCATTCAACGGTTTTTCATCGTGCCGCTTCCTAACAGCGGACCTTACTATGCGGAAGGCAACGTTCACGACATCTGGATCAATTACTCCATGCGGGAGGATGTACACCGTTTTATCTCCTTCGCGCATCCGTTCTCCCATAGTGTGTTGCTCGTCGGGTTGACCTTGGCTATAAGCCTGAGCGTGCTGCTTGTCGCGAAACCGAAGGATGGCTGGAAGTCCCCCGCAGCGGCAATCGCCTTGTACGCCCTGTGCGTGGGCGTACTGGCCATCGGCATACGCGTCATCCACAACGTCCTGGGCGAGAACGTTCCTTTTCTGCTTGTCGTGTGGATGCCATACCGGATTCCCAATCAACTCGCGCCCATCCTTCTTGCACTGTGCCTGTCACTCCTGGCGAACGGCACGCGCAATGGCGAATACCGGAACCGCGCACAACTTTGGGCCGCTCTCTTGTGCGTGTTCGCGCTGCCGATCGCGGTGGGCGGTCGACTCCTGCCGGAACCCCTGTACCTGCGCTATCTAAATAGCCGGTACTGATTCTCGGACATTTAAGCGCTCCGTTTCATGGTTGACA
>CAZWDH010000307.1:0-7851 GCA_964632865.1 uncultured Nitrospiraceae bacterium | reverse complement strand
CGCCGGGCGGAGTTCTTTCCGGTGACCAGGAGTGGGCGTTTGCCGAGGGAATGGGAATGTTCGGCGAGCGTGTCAAACCGGCCCGAACCGAAGACGATGCGCGTCGGCACGAAGTAGTCAAAGCGAGTCAAGCTGGATTCACTCCATGCGTTCTTCGAGCGCGGTGATGACATTCTTCTTCTGCAATTGCACCCGGCTCAGGCTCTTCTCCGCGCGGACCGCGGCGTCCGACCCCGGCGCGAGCTTGACGGCATTGGACCAATACTTGATGGCTTCGCTGAGCTTGTCCTGCTTGTACATGGCGGACCCCATGTAGCAATGGGCGAGGGCGTATTCGGCGTCTTCGAGCAGCGCCTTACGAAAGGCCTCTTCCGCGGCTTCGTAACGTTTCTGGTTATAGGCCTTCCGGCCTTTCTCCACGTATCGCGCGGCGCGATGGTGGTCGCCCGCTTTCCGCGACCCCTTGACCGCGCGCTTGAGCTTGTCCGAATCGTCTGCGATGGCCGCAACCGCGTCGCTCAAGGATTCCTGCCGGAACACCACGCGCTTCACGTGCTTGCCGATGTTCTTCGCGTAAACCCGGGCGGTTTTCGAAAGATGCTCTTTCACGGATTAATGTCACCCCTTCGCTGGCATTCTAACACGCCCCGCCCGCTTCGGCCAAGTGGGAGGTAACGCGGAACATAGTTGCACCGGGATCGAACACGCCACTAGAATGCGGACGCCGCCAGTCCATGAGTTTGCAGGGCCGGGGTCCGGCGGTACTAAGACCTGTCGAATCGGGGATGCCGTTATCATCGAGTTACTTACAGATGCCGCGTCGTGGGAATCGAGTGCGTTGTTTCTCGTCGCCTCCGTCGTACTTGCGGGCTTGCTCGGCGGATGGCTGGCCAGGAAGCTGCATGTGCCCGCGATCACGGGCAACATCGTCGTCGGCGCCGCCATTGGCCTGACCGTATTCCGTGAACTGGACGTGCCCCGGAACCTGCAAACCCTGTCCACTTTCGCCACGTCCCTCATCGCCGTGGCCGTGGGCCATCAGCTCTCGTACCGCCGCATCCGTTCGGCCTTGAAGCGTATCCTGGGCATTGCGCTGCTCGAATCGTCCGCCGCCTTCGCGTGCGTGGCCGCGCTCACGCTCGCCTTCGGCGCGGATTGGGTCATGGCCATTCTGCTTGCGAGTTTGGCCATATCCACGGCCCCAGCCACGTCCCTCGCGGTCATTCGCGAGATGCGGGCGAAAGGCCCCTTCGTGAAAACCTTGCTCGGCGTCGTTGCGATTGACGCCGGACTCTGCATCACGGTCTTCGCCTTCGTTCAGACCCTCGTGGCGAATTACTTCACGGGATCGGGGCCGACGGCGGGCGTGCAGGCGGCGTTCCTGACCACGGCGATACAACTCGTCGGCTCGCTGTGCGTGGGCGTGGTCGTCGGGTTGGTGGTGGACAAGCTGGTTCACATGCCGCACACCCACGATTTCAGCATCCTCATCATCGCAATCCTGGTGTGTACCGAGGCGGCGGCGATCCTGAATCTGAGCCCGCTCATCGCGTGCCTCGTTTTCGGAATCTGTCTCGGCAACCTCTCCAAGGAAACCGACCGGCTCGTCCGTGAACTCGAACCCATCGAACCCATCTTGTACACCTGCTTCTTTACTCTCGCGGGCATGTCGGTCCACCTCGATGCCCTCATGTCCGCGGGTATCTTCTGTCTCGTGTACGTGGTCGCGCGCGCCGCGGGCAAGGTGGCGGGGGCCTTTGCTGGCGCGCGCATCACCCGATGCTCGCCGCGCATCGCCACGAGCGTTCCCTTTGCCCTGGTGCCGCAGGCGGGGGTCGTGATTGGTTTGTTGGTACTGCTGGAAGGCGACCCGCGCATCCCGTCGGAGATTACCTTGCGCGTCGGGACCTTGTTGGTTGCCGCGGTCACCATCAACGAGATCATCGGCCCGCTCTTCACGCGAATGGCCGTCAACCGTTCCAAGGAGGCCGGGCTCGACCGCCCGCGGCTCATGGAGTTCCTCCAGGAGGAGTTCATCCTCACCAACCTGGAAGCCGAGGACAAATGGGACGCCTTGCATCAACTGACCGATTTCTTCGTGAAAGCGCACCGGCTGGACAAGGCACAGGCTGCCGAGTTGTACGACACCATCGTCGAACGGGAGAAACAGCACAGCACCGCCATCGGCCACGGCGCGGCGATTCCCCATGGCCGCCTGGACATCACGGACCAGGTGCAGGGGGTCCTCGGGATTTCGCGCAAGGGCGTGCCCTTTGACGCGCCGGACGGGGAGCCCGCAAGACTAATCATGATGATCGCCACGCCCACAGAACACGAGAAGCATCACCTCGAGGTGATGGCGGGGTTGGCCGGCATGGTCTCCGAACCCATCGTGCGGGAGCGGCTCATCGCGGCCGTCGACCCGAACGATGCCTGGGAAATTATTGAGGAAATGGGCGCCCGTACGTACAATTACTTCCTGGAGGATGTGGAGGAGGAAGTCGCGCAGACATGATCATCGATTGTCATGTCCATATACTCAACGCTGAAGACGCGCATCTTGCGGCCATTCTGAAGGCGGCCGACCGCAGCGGGATCGACAAGCTGTGCGTGTGTTCTCTTTCGCGCAAGTGGGTCGAGTTTCCCACGGTGCTCCAGTTGGAGGAGGCCGCCGCGGACGTGCGCGCCGCATGCGAAAAGCACCCGGACCGGTTCATCGGCTTCACGTACGTCAGCGCCGACCATATCGACACCTCCCTGAAGCTCATCGAACGCGAGATCGTCGACGGCCCCAGCCGCGTCGTCAAGCTCTGGATTTCCCAGTTCGCCGACGACACCCGCCTCGCGCCCATCGTCGAACGCGCCATCGAACTGGACGTGCCCATCATGGCCCACGCCTGGCTGAAAGCCACCGGCGGAATGACCAAGGAATCCACCTCGCGCCACGTGGCCAACCTGGGCGCGCGTTATCCGGAACTGAAACTGTGGATGGCCCATTGCGGCGGACGCTGGGAAGAAGCGGCCCGCGTCGTATCGAAAGTGCCCAATCTCGCCGTCGACATTTCCGGGGGCGAACCCGAAGACGGTATCGTGCAGTGCCTCCGGAAACATTTGGGGCCGGAACGCATCTTCTTCGGCTCGGACGCACCGGGCCGGAGCATTGCCGTGCAGATGAGCAAGGTATTGAACGCGGGGCTGCCGGAGGCGGAACAGAAGATGATTCTCGGCGAAAACGTGAGGCGCTGGCTCCGTGTTTGATGTAAACGCCAAGATCGGGCATTGGCCCTACCGGCCCGTGGGGGGACTCGACGACCTCCTGCGTAACATGGACCAGTTCGGCATCGAACGCGCTGCCGTGTCGTCCCTCCATTCGGTTCATTACTACAATCCGCAAGACGGCAACGACGAACTGCGCAGCATCGCGCAGAACCATGGCGATCGGTTGATTCCCCTGGCCGTGCTTCGGCCGAACCTGGCGGGATGGCTGGACGACCTGAAGCGATGCCTGGACGACTTCGGCATGGCGGGGCTGGTCCTCTATCCGAACTATCACCGCTTCACCCTCGACGATGCGGAGAATCCCGATTTGCTGGCGCTCGTCGAATGCTGCGCCGCGCGCAAGGTTCCGGTACTCGTGCAGGTCGGGCTCGAAGATCCGCGGCGTCAGTACCGGCGCTTGATCGTGGAGGACACCCCCGCCGAAAGCGTCGGCGTGTTTGCCGGCCGTCATCCGTCGTTGAAGGTCGTCGCACTCGGGATCAAGTATGGCCAAGTCGAGCGCATTCACTCGCCATGGCCGAAAAACCTGTGGTTCGACATATCCAACTACGAACGCCTCGGCGATCTCGAACACGCCGTCGAGACCTACGGCGTCGACCATATCCTTTTCGGCACGAACGCGCCGCTCTACCATCCCCGCGCCAACGTCGACAAACTCCAATGCGCCGATCTCACCGCCGACCAGCGCGAAGCCATCGCCCGCGGCAACGCAGCCACACTGTTTTCAGTTCCCTAGCGAATGCCCGCTTGCGCACGGAATCTGCGCATTGCTACACCGCACGGACAAGAAGGCATCCTTTCTCGTCTACCGTTGAGAGGGGAAAGGGGGATTGTTCCCCGGCAAAAAAGTCGGAGTGCTCGGTAAGTCTGCAGACCCGCGACGCCCCGGGCAGTGGGGCGCGGTCATCAGACGATGCTGCGTTGCAGGGCGACGACGACCCCTTGAAGCTGGACAGAGGCCGCGGACACGAACAAGGGTTGCATGGCCGCGTTCGCGGGACGCAGCTCGATCGTGTCGCCGTGGCGGTAGAAGTGCTTCACCGTCGCTTCGTCGTCCACGAGCGCGACGACGATATCCCCTTCTTTCGGGCGGGCCTCCGGATTCACGATGATGGTGTCGCCGTCGAGGATGCCGTCCTCGATCATGCTGTCGCCCTGCACTTTCAGGCAGTACGCTCCGGGACGCAAGTGAGAGGACGAGACGGGAACGTGCCCCTCCACATTCTCCTCGGCCAGGATGGGGAACCCCGCCGCAATCCGGCCCACAAGCGGCAGGACGCCGATGTCATTTTGATAAAGACCTGCTGAGGCCTGATCGGTGACGTGGATGCTGCGGGCCTTGGACGAGCGCTCGATATACCCCTTCTTCTCAAGCGCCACGAGATGGTCGTTCACCCCGTTCGTGGACGAGATGTTGAACCGCACCCCGATCTCGGCAATGGTCGGCGGCATGCCGTTGTCCCGGATGCAGTCAATAATAAACTCCAGGATCTCGCCCTGCCGTTTCGTAAGTCCCTTCGCCATATCCGCCTCCAAGCTGAATTCTTTTTCAGTTAATTTAGCGTAGACGCGGAGATTTGTCAAGCGGAATGCGGCGATGCCCCGCGAATAAACGATTTGCGGCGAACGAACCAGAAGAACATCCCCCTTGCCCCTTCAAAGGGGGAATGGTCCGTAACGCTTCGCGTTACGCGATCTGTGAACGGCGACATGGTTTCGACGCACGAGACAGCAACCGCTCCTGAAAATTCGAGTGGTTACAGTTCCCCCTTTGAAGGGGGCAAGGGGGATGTTCTTTCGTGCAAACGAAGCCATTTGAGACTTGCGATTTGCCCGTTCGGTGAAACGCGAGGGCCAAAGTCGCAGGAAAGACCAAGCGCGCGGAGCCGAGTGACTCCGCGCGCCGGTTTCAAAACTTGGACTCGACTTACAGGCTCCAACCGCTCCGGTAATTCGTGCGCACGTACTGGTTGGCTTCCGGAACGTTGGTGACCTTCATGTTCGCGGAATCCCACTCGATCTTCTGGCCCGAACGAATGGCCAGGTTGCCGAGCAGCACGATTTCCGTGAAGGGTCCCGCGTAGTCGAAGTTCGACGCGGACGGTTCGCCGGTCTTGGCGGACTGAATCCAGTCCAGGTACGGGTCCTCATCCGGGATTCGCGGGATGGTCGGCTCGGGCATGGTGTATTCGGCCATGCGCGTATCGGGCAGCAGACGCGGCTTGCCGCCGTAGGTGTTGCAGGTCATGTAACCGGACTCGCCAATGAGCAAGGTGCCGTTGTCACCTTCGCCCAGCAACGTGTCGGCGGGGAGATCGGCGGGCATCTCAGGCAGGTTGCCGCCGTCGTGCCAGTACAGGGTCAGCGCCGGCATGTCTTCGCGCGGACCGAACTCGTACTTGAGCACCGACTTAATCGGCGCGGTCTGATTGTTGTTGCCTTCCTGCGAAACGACCTCGACGCTGAGCGGGGAGTTCAGTTTCAACGCCCAGTTCGGCGGGTCCATGATGTGGCAGGCCATGTCGCCCAACGCGCCGCAGCCGAAATCCCACCAGCCGCGCCATTTGAAGGGGCAGTAGCCGCTGTTGTACGGACGATAGGGCGCGCCGCCCAACCACAGATCCCAATCGAGTGTCGAGGGCACCTCTTGCTCCGGCAGGGGATCCGGAATGCCCTGCGGCCAGATGGGACGGTTCGTCCAGCAGTGCGCTTCACGGATGGGGCCGATGGCGCCCGACCAGACCATCTCGCAGAACTGGCGCACGCCGTCGTGGCAGTGGCCCTGGTTGCCCATTTGCGTCGCGACCTTGCACTTGCGCGCGGCTTCGGTGAGCATGCGCGCTTCGTAAATATCCTTGGTGAGCGGCTTCTGCACGTAGACGCCCTTGCCCATGTTCATGCAATGCATGGCGATGATGGCGTGCATGTGGTCCGGCGTGGAGACCGTGCAGAGGTCGATGTCGTTGCCCATCTTGTCGAGCATCACGCGGAAATCCTGGAACCGGGGAAGGTCCGGCATGCGCTCGAAGGACTGACGGCCGTTATTAAAGTCCACGTCGCACAGCGCCACGATGTTGGCGTGTTTGCTGGCGCCGTCCACGTCGCTCGCGCCCTTGCCGCCGACGCCGATGCCGGCCACGTTCAACATCTCGTTCGGCGAACGCGTGCTGATCTTGCCGGGGGCTTTGCCCGTCGACGCGCAGCCCGCAATCACCGCCGCCGTCGAACTGGCGAGGAACATCCGTCGGGAAATCGTCGTATTCTTACTCATCCTCATCCCTTTCTACATGTGGGTACGCACCGGTTGGGTCGCCGCCCCGCCGGAAGCGCATGCGCGGGAGAAGTCCCCATGCGTTTCGGGCCGTGCTGGCGATCGAGTGCACTCTCCGGATCCGCCCAAACACCCTCCGGGCAAGATCCTTCGCGAGAATAGCGCAATTCCGGATGCGGGTCAATTTGAGGATTTCTACTTCGGGATGGATATTTCCTGTCAAGGGGAGTACCCTAAGAAATATATAGGTCGAAGCTCCAGGTAGAGTAAGTACCGTTCTCTTTCCAAACTGGCTACCTCATTTATTCCTCTCGAATTGCGTGCGAAAGACGATGTGCGTCATTTCGCACGGCGCAAGGGACTGCCGAATCCTGTACCGGACAATTCAGACCGGCTGTACAGTATTTTGAGTATTTTCGGATCCATTGCGGAAACTCGCGGTTGTTCATCGCATTGTGCGGGCATCTGACTTCCGATGGAGTGTTGACGCTCTGGGTGACCGCACCGCCGGTCCACGACCCGAGCCTTTTCAGTGGTTTGGTTAGTCTTCGCCGCTACGGCAAAGGAGGTTTTCATTGGGTGACAAGAGCCAGAAGGACAAGGACAAAAACCGAAAGCAGAAAGCGGTGAAGGACGCGGATTCAAAGAAGCGCAAGGAAGAAAAACACGAGAAGAAGCCTTCAGCCGGACTCATCAAATAGGAATTCTCGATATCGGAAACAACACGTTTCACCGAGTTTACAGCATCTGACTTTGCATGGCACCGGGAATTGGAATACGCGATTTCCTCATCCGACAACAACGGCTGCGCAACTGGAGCAAGAATAATGTCTACGACGATTCGTGAACTGATCGGCGAGAAACGAGAAAAGCATTCGGTAAATCTCGACCAATCAGTTCAACAGGTTATTGATTGTATGTACGAAGGGGAGGTACACGCCGTAGCGGTGTGTGACGGCGATAAAGTCGTCGGCGTCTTTTCAGAACGAGATCTATTGCGGCGGGTTGTGCACCAAAGTCTCGATCTGCACTCGACCCAAGTCCGGGATGTGATGACGTCACCGGCATACTGGATTTCGTTGGACGAGCGCTATGAGGTAGCGAAGGCGATCATGGTCGATAAACGGCTTGGCCAATTGGTCGTTAAAAATGAACGGCACGAGTTTCGTGGCTTCGTTTCCTGGCGAGAACTTCTGGAAGCCGACCTTTCGGATTCCCGGGATCTCGTGGGCAAATTGAACGACGATTATTACGAGCATCGTTTTCAGCCGTAGAAGTGGGGCAAGAGACGGTGTGTTTGT
>CAZWDH010000306.1:0-7890 GCA_964632865.1 uncultured Nitrospiraceae bacterium | reverse complement strand
CATCCCATGCGTGATTCGCGGGAGATCGTAGGCCGGTTCGCCCAGAACATAGTGGCGCAAGGCCGCCTCCACTTCGTTGAATCCCAGCCGCGCACGTAGCGGCGTGGTGCCCGAGAACCGGATGTTCATCTCGAAACAGACCACATCGCCGTCCGCCACGCGGCATTGAACGTTGCAGGGTCCCATAGGCTTCAGGGCCTCAACGATCCGCCGGGAGGTGTCCTCGACCACGGGATGATCGCAGGCGATGGCGCGAACGGTTGCGCCGTCCTGCAGTTCACGCCGCATGACGATGGTGCCGCGAACCGTGCCATCCCGGTCGCAGAAACACCCGACCGTATACTCCTGGTCTTCCGTGCCGACGCATTCCTGCACGACATAGCCGGGACGTTTGCGGATGTAGTCGAGATCGATTTCGTCGCGAATCCAGATCAAGCCGCGCGAGCCGCCACCGAACCGCGGCTTGGCCACGAAGGGATACGCGTGCCGCGCGACGAGCGCGGTCAACGCGGCTTCGTCATCCGACATGGCGGACTGGGGCGCGCGGAACCCGTGTTGCTCCAGCCAGTGGCAGGTACCCAGTTTGTCTTTCCCGATGGCGTGTACGGCCGGTCCACTGACGAGGCTCATCGCACCGCTATCCTCCCGGATTGCGGATGCATGTTCCGTCAGAAAGTCAACCACGGTCTCCGCGCCGGAGAGGATCGCGTGAATGCGTTCCTTGCGGCAGGTGTCGAGCAACCAATCCATGAAAGATGGATCGGTGGCCCAGGGGCAAAGGTACGCGCGATGCCCCGTGTGCAACCCGAAGTCCATAGGATGAACGCCGGCGGCAATTACGTTGCAGGGCAGCTTGCACAAAGCCAGCGTCTTCAATATGCCCTGACTGACATTGCTCCCCGCGCCGAGAACCAGCACGTTGACGGCGTCGGCACTCATGGGGCGTTCCCGCCTCTCCAGTGTCGATCGGGCATTATTCGATCACTTCCCGCACGAGGTAATAGGGGCGGTTCTGCACCTCGATGTAGATGCGGCTGATGTATTCGCACATCAAGCCGGTGCCGATCATCTGCACGCCAAAAAGAAAGAAAATGATGGCCATGACGGAACCTATCATTTGCGGATCTTCGGGATGGGTCAACCGAAAGTACGCGACGCGCAACCCAACACCGAACCCGACTAGCGCGAATAACCAGCCGAGCAGTCCAAAAAACCGTAGGGGCGCGGCGGTCACGCTCGTAATGAGATCAAACGTGGTGCGGATAAGGGTGAAGAAGCCGTACTTGCTGGTTCCCGCGGCCCGTTTGTCGTGGGCCACTTCCACTTCGGCCGTGCGCACGCCGAGGAGCGCCACGTCCACGGGCAAGTATCGGGAGCGGTGCGTAAAACGGCCCATCACGTCGATGACGTTGCGGCGGAAGGCCTTGATTGAGCAGCCCACATCGCGAAACTCGGCGCGCGTGGTCTTCTTCACGACATAGTTGATGACGCGCGACGGAACCGTCCTGAGAAACGAATCCTGGCGGTCGTGGCGGTATCCGCTGACAAAGTCGTAGCCTTCGTCGATCTTCGCGATGAGTTTCGGAAGTTCCTCCGGGGGGTTTTGTAGATCCGCGTCAATCATGGCGACGATCTGGCCGCGGACGTGGGCGAATCCAGCATAGAGCGCGGGGCTTTGCCCGAAATTGCGCGCCAGACACACGATGCGAAGGCGCGGGTCCGCCTCGCGAATCCCCTTCAGAACGTCCAGACTCCCATCGGAACTGCCGTCGTCGACGGCGATGATTTCAAAAGTGCGCCCCATGGCGTCCAGCGTCTCCGCGATACGGCGCAGCAATTCCCGAAGATTGGGCTCTTCGTTGAAAATGGGAATGACCACCGAAATTTCCGGGGTACTGTGTTCCATGCCGCCTCCGGGAAACCCCAACATACACCGCGTGAGCGTACGATACTATGCATCTCGGAACGCATTCAACGCGCCGCGGGTCGAATGGTTGATTTCGGGCGTTCCAGCATCTAAGGTTGCGGCGGCAATGCAGCAACGATCATGACGGACACATCACCTTCACAAGACCAAACCCATTCAAGCGGCGCGGCGTGCGTATCCTGCCATGGGTCTCTCGAACCCTTTGGGCCTCGGGAAGGATACCACTACTACCGCTGCGCGGAATGCGGCACTCTTCAGCTATACCCGCTGCCAACCCGGGCGGAACTCGATGAAGCCTATCGAAAGGACTATGCGACGGCCGGCCATTGCCGCTCCGACGTAGACGAACAGACCGGCGCGGCACGCCCCTACTATGAAGCCATCGCGTCCGTCCTGAATGCGCACGACACAGGTTCCCGGGTGTTGGAAATCGGTTCGGGCTGGGGTGGCCTCTGCGAGGCGCTCCTGGCGGAGGGCTTCGATTACACGGGGATCGATGTATCCGAGGAAATGGTGGCGCATTGCCAGCGACGCGGGTTTCCAGTGGAGTTTCGCGATATCCATCAATTGACGGGGACCACGTTTGATGCGCTGGTCATGTCCGCGGTCTTCGAGCACATCGTCGAACACGATGCCTGGTTGGAGCACGCGCGTTCGTTGCTGTGCGACGGCGGCCTGTTCGTGTCCATGCAGCCGACGGCCCGATTCGCAACGTTCATGGGCGGCGCAATCCGGTTGGGCCGACGCGATGCCGAACTGCCCCAGCTCCATCAAGTGTTCTGCCCCCCCTGGCACACGGTTCTGTTCTCCATCGACGGTATGAGCGCGCTCATGAAGCGCCACGGGTTCGAATTCATAGACGTGCGGTTAGGTCCTCAAGCGCGCGGACGGGGATTGACGGGACTCGCCCAGCGCAGCTTGGCCCAGATAAACCGGGTCGGCTGGCCTTTATTGGGTACGCGGTGGCCGATGGCCATCAGCCACATTTTCGTATTTAGAAAAACGGGGTAAAGTTGCCGACGAGAATTAAGCCGGCTGAGAGTAGTGATTGTTTAGCGGAATGCGCACGAGGAATCCGCGGTCGGGTGCATAGGACAACTCCCCGTCGTGATCCTCAATGGTGGCACGCGCCAAGGTCAGGCCCAGGCCGAGGTGTTCCTTGGACTTGGTTGTGAAATAGGGTTCAAACATACGCTGAACGACATCAGGCGCAATCGCGGGCGCAGAGTCCTTGAACGCAAACTCCACGACGCCGTCCACGAGCCCCACGCGGATGTCCAGCCGTTTTACCTTCGTCTCCTCCAGCGCTTCGATGGCGTTGGAGATGAGATACATGAAGGCGAGTTGAATCTTGGGTAGATCGACGGTGACGTTAACGAGATCCGGCGCGTATTCCGTCGCCAGGGTAACGTGACCAACCTTCATGTCGTAACGGCGCAGGTCGAGCACGCGCTCCATCAAGGTCGACGGATCGATGATGCGGACGTCCAGCCGTTCCTTGCGGGCGACATCGGTGAGGTTGTTGACCAAGGCGCTGGATTTCCGCACAGCCCCAATGACTTCACCCAACATCCGGTTGGATTCCGGGCTCAGGTTGCTGTCCATGCCAACCAGCTCGGCATAGGCCATTATCGCGCCAAGGTAGTTGTTCACGTCATGGGTAACGCTGCTCACGCATCGCCCGATTTGGGCGAAACGGTAGATCTGAGCGCTACGATCCCGCGAGGACTCCGGTTCGACTTCCACTTCGACACCCGACGCACTGGCCACTGCGGCACACTCCCTCGTTAACAACCACGAAAAGCGTACCACATTTTCTAGTTTTGGTCAATCAGCAAAACCCGCTAATTCGTCACCAATCCCAAATCCACTGCGTTGTGGATCCGGGAATCGACTTATTAGAGGTTCTCAACCAGAGCCTTTCCGAACTCGCTGCACTTCAGCAACTGCGCTCCATCCATCAGCCGCGCCAGATCGTAGGTCACCTTCTTCTCTCTGAACGTCTTCACCATGGAACCGATTACGGCCTCGGCCACCTCGTTCCAACCCATGTGGTCGAACATCATGATCCCGGACAGGATGACGCTGCTGGGGTTAACCTTGTCCTGATTGGCGTATTTGGGCGCGGTGCCGTGGGTCGCCTCGAAAATGGAGGTACCGGTTTCGTAATTGATGTTCGCGCCGGGCGCGATCCCGATTCCGCCCACTTGCGCGGCCAGGGCGTCGCTCATGTAGTCGCCGTTCAGATTCATGGTGGCGACGACGTCGAACTCATCGGGACGAGTGAGGACCTGCTGCAGGAAAATATCCGCGATGGCGTCCTTGACGAGAATCTTATCGCCCGGGTTTCCGTTGCAGTCGTCCCAGCCAACCGCCACGTCGGAGAACTCTTCCTTCACAAGGTCATACCCCCACTTCCGGAAGGCGCCTTCGGTGAATTTCATGATGTTACCCTTGTGGACGAGGGTCACGCTCTTGCGCTTGTGCTCGATGGCGTGATTGATGGCGGCCCGGATCAGGCGCTTGGACCCTTCGACGCTGATCGGCTTGATGCCGATGCCGGAATCCGGCCTGATGTCCCAGCCGTATTCGGACTTGAGGTACTTGATGAGCTTGGCGGTCTCGTCCTTGCCCTCCTGCAACTCGAAGCCGGCATAGACGTCTTCCGTATTCTCGCGGAAGATTACCATGTCGACCTTGTGCGGCTCGCGCACGGGGCTCGGCACGCCTTCGAAGTAGCGGACGGGCCGCACGCAGGCGAAGAGGTCCAGCTTCTGGCGCAGGGTCACGTTCAGGCTGCGGAATCCGCCGCCGACGGGGGTTGTGAGCGGCCCCTTAATGGCGACGTGGAATTCTTCGATGGCGTCCAGGGTCTCGTCGGGCAGGTAGCTTCCGCAAGTCTGGTTGGCTTTTTCGCCGGCGAAGATCTCCATCCACGCGATCTCGCGCTTCCCGCCGTAGCAGTGTTTCACGGCCGCATCAAAGACCAGTTTGGACGCGCGCCAGATGTCCGGCCCGGTTCCGTCGCCTTCGATAAACGCCACAATGGGCTTATCCGGCGTATCGAGTTTTCCACCGTCCTTCTTCGTGATTCGCTCGCCCTCAGGTACTTTGATGAATTTGTAGTTGGCCATGGTATCCTCTGCAAGTTGCTTCCGCTTCCGTTCCGGTCAGATATTGAGAACTATACTTCCACCATCCGCGCTTCTACTACGTGTTGTATCTGGCGAATGCGGTCAATAACCGCGTCATCCATAGGACCATCGATGTTGATCACCGCCGTGGCGCGGCCACCGGCCGTTTCCCGGCCCAGGGCGAGGTTTGCGATGTTCACACCGGCCTCGCCGATGGTCATCGCGACCCGGCCCAACACCATGGGCTTGTCTTCGTTGATGCACACGACCATCTTCGTCACGAGTTCCACGTCGACCCGCGTGCCATCGATGCTGCAAATGCGCGGCTCCTGGTTGTTGAACAGGGTACCGGCGACTTCGTGACTTTCGGAGTCGGTAGCCGCCGTCACGCGGATCTGGAACGCGTAGTCGTGGGGTTGGGCGCTCCGCTTCTCGCTGAAATCGATCCCGTATTCTTGCAGCAAGTGAGGCGCGCTGACGACGTTCACCGTTTCGACCAAGGGCTCGAGGAACCCGGTCAGGATTGCCGCTGTGATGGGATAGGTATCGGTCACCGGCAATTCGCCGTCGTACGTGATCTCCAACCCCTTCGGGCGGTCGTCCATGTATTGGGACATGAACCGGCCCAGGCGCTCTGCCAGCACCAGCAAGGGCTGAAGCTGCTTGCGCGTTTCCGCGTCGAGGCTCGGCACGTTGACGGCGTTCACGATGGCGCCCGTGGTCAAGTATTCGACCATTTGATGAGCCACATCGACGGCCACGGTCAATTGGGCTTCATCGGTGGACGCCGCAAGGTGAGGTGTCGTCACGATGTTGTCGAGGCCGAGGAAGGGATTCTTCTCCAGGGGCTCCGACGTGTACACATCCAGCGCGGCGCCCGCGATTGTCTTGTCCTTCAGCGCCTGTGCGAGGTCTTCCTCATTGACCAGCCCGCCGCGGGCACAGTTGACGATGCGGCAGGTGGGTTTCATGCGCTTCAGATGTTCGGCGCGAATCATGTTCGCCGTCTTATCCGTCTTCGGCGCGTGAATGGTGATGAAGTCGGACCGCTCGATAATTTCGTCGAGCGAGACCAGTTCCACGCCCAACGCTTCGGCCTTCAGTTTGGTGAGAATCGGATCGTACACAAGCACATTCATGCCGAAGGCCTGGGCCCGTTTCGCGACGGCGCCGCCGATGCGGCCCGCGCCGACGATGCCGAGGGTCTTGCCATTGACTTCCGTGCCGGAATAGAGCTTGCGGTCCCAGCGGCCCTCCATCATCGAGGCGTGGGCGCGCGGAACGTTACGGCAGAGGGAAAAGAGCAGGGCGAAGGTATGCTCGCAGGTGGAGATGGTGTTTCCGCCGGGCACGTTCATGACGACGATACCGCGCTTTGTCGCGGCGGCCTTGTCGATGTTGTCCGTACCTGCGCCGGCGCGGCCGATGACCTTCATGTTGCCGGCCTTCTCCAGGGCTTCCGCCGTGACTTTGGTCGCACTGCGAACCACCAGCCCGTCGTATTCTCCGATGATGGCGGCAAGTTCGTCCGGTTTCTGCGGAGGCTTTACATCAACGTCGAAACCGGCCTCGCGGAAAATGTCGACGCCTTCCTGACTCAGATTGTCGAGCACGAGTATTCTTGGCATGGGTAAATCTCTCCATGGCTACCTGGGGCAGCCATCCCCCAACCCGATTGGATGCGGCAAGGCTTCGCCGCGACACATCGAACGCACACGGTGCGCCCATCGGAGGATTATTTCGTGAATCGGCCTTTCGGCCAGGCTCCCCGGTACAGCCGTACCGCTGTATCCCTCTCGATTCGTAAACCCTAGCTCCCGGCACAACGCCTGTGCCAAGGGGGGCGAAGCGGGGGGCAAACTTGCAAAATCGGCGTTTACGAAAGAAAAAAACTCAAGCAGGACTATCGCACAATCCCTGCGGTTCGTGCAACTTTTCCACCCGGAAAACGAGTGAGGCGCCAGTGGCAACCCGCCTACTGGCGCCTCCGAGGAGGTCAACAACCGATCACCAACAGGGTACCGGCACGGATAGCAATTCTACGTGTTCCGGGTCGATCCATTGTGTGGGTAGAAGTGCTCGTAGGCGAGCCGGAACGCATCGCTCGAGCAGAGTACCGGCCGCGCCTGCAGTCCGGTCAAACTTTCGACTTCGTCCACCGCATCGTAGTTGAGCGGATACACCATGGCGACGACGATTTGGTCACCAAACCGGTCGATGGGCACCAACTCGTGGCGCGCCGCGACCTCTTTTGGGAGCAAGCGGACGTCTTCCTGGCGGATGGCATAGTTGGCAAGCCGGACGCTGCCAACGCCGGCCGTTCGCGCGAGAAACGCCACGTACTCTTCGGCATCAACGATTCCCAGCTTGACGAGGACTTCCCCAAGTCTCCCGCCGTGCTCCGCCTGGTATGCGAGCGCGTCGTCCAACTGACTTTCCGTGATGAGTCCCTCGAGAATCAGCCATTCACCCAGCTTGCGGCTGCGTTCGACGCGTCGCGCAACGGGGCGAGGGACCGGCAAGGGGGCGGACTGGGCCTCGACGAGGATTGCGTCAGGAAGGTCATCGAGGACTATCGTATTCAGTTCGGCCATGAGCGCCCCCTTTCACCGGTCTATTCTTTACACGGTTCCAACCCAATCATAGCAGCTTTGACGGAAATTTGCCAGTGGAAATCACCAAAAATTTTCCGCATACCCATAACTCATTTCAATAAAATCGCTTACGCGGAAAGAAATTTTTGGGCTATTCTGACGGATTTCCGGCGATCACGACCAAGCCCCCGTTTGGAAACGGGAAAGTGACGGTATGAGTTCCGGTATCGACGGT
>CAZWDH010000305.1:0-7930 GCA_964632865.1 uncultured Nitrospiraceae bacterium | reverse complement strand
GCTACATCTTAATTCGTGCCCCTTCCTGTCGAAAGATGGGGGTAAGCTCACTCCTTCGAATTGCTTCCGGTTTCCATGATTGAAAATTTTCTTCTTGACCCTCATTCGATCTGGGAGGCAATACAGAGCGTGGTCGAAAGAACTGGCTTTAAGAATATCGCCGACTTGGAGGAAGCACTGGACGCAGTCATTGACGACTTCTCTGAACGTGAGGTTGGGCGTCGTACGGCATTGGCTTTGGGAAGGTCCTACTTTCATCCTCCTTCCAAGATAGAAGAGATAGATTCAAAAGCTTCTGAGTATATTTCTGACGTCACATCACGGTATTCGCCGACCCAGATTGCTGAAGCGGTTAAGAGTGCCCGAGATCGAGTGAAAAAAATTCACGAGAATCAACGTCGAAGGGAGGAATTTCATGGCAAATTAGTTCTGAATGAATTCTACAAAAGGCATCTTCACCAGACCGGGTTGGCGAAGTTTGTGTTTGCGTTCGAAACAGCTCGCCATGCGCGCGATCGCAAAGCTGTCAGTACGTATTTTGACAGTTTCTTTGAGCGATTGTTCCACAGCAAGGACTGAGACCGAACAGTCAATGGGAGCTCAACTACGCACTGAAGGCGACCGCGGATTCGAAGGTTTCCGCCTACAGGTTGATTCAAGTAGCCTGTATCATCGTCCCAAGCGCTCAACCCGCACGGCCTTCAGGTCCAACGCCATCTCCCCCGTAATCTCCGTAGCCCGTACCGTCAGCCTCGCGCGGCCCGGCGCGAGTTCGAGTTGGCCCATGGGCAAGTCGGCCCAGTGCATTTCGTAGACTTCTTTGCGTTCGACGCGGTCTGGGGAGGGTATGGGGGGTCGGGGGAAATGATGAGTGATGAATGATGAATGATGAGGCGCGGTCAGGACCTGGGTGAGGCGTTGGGTGACGATTGGAGTCCGGAGACTGGAGTCTGGAGGAAGAGGTGCGGATGGCGTTGGGGTTGCGTGATCGCGTTGGTATGCGATTTCGAGAGCGACTTCGGTGCCGGGGGCGGATTCGGGGCTGGTGAACAGGAGGGCGAATGCGTAGGTCCCCGCGCGGACGATGTCGATGTCCCAGGTGACGCGGTCTTCGGGGCTGGTCCAGTTGGTGATCCAGTCGTTGGCCCAGCCTTTGTCGCCCGCGAACGTGACGTTGCCGTGGAGTTGGGCGTCGGGCGCGGGGAGGGTCACGACGGGCATCTGTTCGTAGCCGATGGGAATCGGAATGGGGCCGCCGGCTTCGCGCATCATCTCGTCGTACCACTGGTCGTAGGCGGCGCGGAGCTTGGCGGCGACGTCGGGGTGCGACTCGGCGACGTCGGTGGTTTGGCCGGGGTCGGCGGTCATGTCGAAGAGGGTGTGACGATCGCGTTCGACGACGAGGCGGTATTGCTGCGTACGGACCGCGCCGCGGCCTTTCCAGTGGGAGAAGAGCATGCGGTCGGGCCAATCCATGGGTTCGCCGGTGAGCAGCGGCGCGAGGCTGAGACCATCGAGCGGCCGCGCGGAAGAGGACATCCCCCTTGATCCCCCTTCGAAGGGGGAATTTTGCGAACCTTCGTTCGCTGTGATCGGGGTAGTACGTTGCTCCGAAAAGTCGTCCCCTCTGTGCGCAACGCTTCGCGTTGCGTTCATATTGTCCGAGGATCCAGCACCGGGCGCCTGTGAAGACTCCACAGTGGCTAGACTGGACTTGCCCAATTCCCCCTTCGAAGGGGGATCAAGGGGGATGTTCTTCTGGCGGTCCCGCAGGCTGTCGTCGAATCGAGAAACTGCTGAGGCCGATCGTTGGGTCGTGGTGGCGTCGACGTCTGCATCATTACTCAAGGCGCCTCGTTCACGGGCGGGGACGCCCGTGCTCCTTACCGGCACGTCCGCAAGTTCGGCGAGGGTGGGCAGGAGATCGATCGCGGCGGCGATGGGTTTGACCTCGGTGCCGGCGGGGATGTGGCCGGGCCAGCGCATGAACAGGGCGTTGCGGACGCCGCCTTCGTGAACGGATCCTTTCCGGCCGAGCATGCCGCCGTTGTAGCGTTCGGTGTTGGGGCCGTTGTCGCCGAAGAACACGACGATGGTGTCGTCGGCGAGGCCGTGGGATTCGAGGCGGTCGAGCAGACGCCCCACGTTGTCGTCGATGCTTTTGATCATGCCATACACGCAGGCGAGCGTATCGTCGAGCCCCTGTTCCTTGAAGGGATCGAAATAGCGGTCCGGCACCTGGAACGGCGAATGCGGAGTGTTGTAAGGCACGTAACAGAAGAACGGCGCATCCGCGTGGGCGTCGATGAAGTCGAGGGCCGCGTCGGTCACCACGTCGTTGATGTAGCCCTCGGTCTCGACGGGCCTGCCGTTGCGTTCGAGGGTGGTATCAAAATAGTTGTTCCAATGGCCCGCGCAGAATCCGAAGAACTCGTCAAACCCCTGCCCGTTGGGATGGTGGGGATACTGTGCCCCGTTGTGCCATTTGCCGAAACAGCCGGTCGCGTAGCCCGCGTCTTTGAGGATCTCCGCGAGGGTGCGCTCTTCGCTGCGCATGACTTCTTCGCGGTGGGTGACGCCGTCGACGCCGGTGCGGAGGTAGTAGCGTCCCGTGAGGAACGCGGCGCGGGTCGGCGCGCACACGGGGCTCACGTAGAACCGGTCAAACCGCGCGCCTTCCGACGCGAGCCGATCGAGCACCGGCGTGACGATAGTGTCGTTGCCGTGGGAATGGATGTCGCCCCAACCCTGGTCGTCGGTGAGGATGACGAGGATGTTCGGACGCCGCATCGATTCGGCGGCGCGGGCAAACGGTGCTCCGCATAAGGCGGCCGTGCCCAGCGCTACACGTCCAAGAAACGCGCGGCGATTGAGAAGGTCTACACTAGTCAACGTCGTTGGTTCCCTTTCACGTCTTCAATGCCGCAGGGCTTTCTGAGGTGGCATGGCCTTCCAGGCCATGATTCGAGGTGTCATCGCCTTCCAGGCGATGACTTAAGAGTCTCATGGGCAGGATGCCCATGAGACCACGGGCTGGAAGCCCGTGCCACCTCGAAGAGCGCGCCCACAGCTATTCGAATTCATCCACGAGCGCCGCTCGCTTCTACAAGTTCCCACTCCCAATTCCCATTCATCATTCATCATTCATCACTCATCATTCTTCCCCGCTGCCACGGAACCGTGCCGGTGTCGTTGATGTGATCGCTGAGGGATTGGAACAACTGCCGGTACATGGGGTGCTCTGACGGCAACGGTGATTGTTCGAGCGGGTCTGCGGCAAGGTCGTAGAGCTGCATGGGTTCGTAGGGGCCGTTTTGCAGGAGCTTCATGTCGCCCTGGCGCACGGCGTAATAGTCGCGGCCGCCGTAACGTCCGCCTTCGCGCCGCACCCAGATCAGCGTGCGCTCTTCTTCCGGCTGATCTTCGCCGCGCAAGGCGGGCAGGATGCTGCGGCCATCGATATCCGCGCCGGGCGAGGCGCCCGCGGCGTCGCAGGCGGTGGCGAAGAGGTCCATCGTAAGCGCCACGCGATCGGAGGTCGCGCCTTCGGGAATCGTGCCGGGCCACATGGCGCACATGGGCACGCGGATGCCGCCTTCATACATGTCTTCCTTGCCGTCGCGGAGGTTGCCGTTGTTCGCGCCGACTTTGAGGTAGCCGCCGTTGTCGGAGACGAACACGATCAACGTGTTCTCCGCGATGCCCGCAGATTCGACGGTGTTCAGCACCCTGCCCACGCCGTCGTCGAGATGCTCGATGAGCGCCACGAGTTTCGCGCGGTCGGGATCGATGCCGGGTTCACGCTGCTTCACGCGTTCGACCCATTCCTCCGGCGGCTGGACGGGCGTGTGCGGCGCGTTATAGGCGAGGTAGAGGAAGAAGGGCTGCTCCGTGGCGGCGCGTTCCGTGATGTACTCGTTCGCCCATTGGGTGAACAAGTCCGTCGCGTGCCCTTCGGGATCGATCTCCTCCGTGCCGCGGCGCATGTAGTTGATGTCGTGGCGGCGGTGCGTGTAGTAGTCGTCCATCATATCGCCGAGGAACCCGTGGAAATGATGGAAGCCGCGTTCCGTCGGCGTGTCCGGCGATTCGAGGCCGAGATGCCATTTGCCCACGATGGCGGTGTGGTAGCCTTCGGGTCCAAGCGCCGCGGGCAATAGTTCCGCGTCGGTACTGAGCTTCCCCCAACTGTTTTCGCGATGCGTCCGGATTACGCCGGGCACGCCGACGCGATCGGGATAGCAGCCGGACAACAGCGCCGCGCGCGTGGGCGAACACACGGGGCAGTTCGCATAGAAGTTCGTGAATGTCATACCGCGTTGCGCGATGCTGTCGATGTGCGGCGTCTGCAGATCCGTTGCACCGTAGCACGCGAGATCACCGTAACCAAGATCGTCGGCGAGAATGATGATGATGTTGGGTCTGCGCATGGGGCCGGCTCCTCCCTGTGCAGTTCGCGGCAACGCGGTCACCGCCGCGCCCGCCGCCATGGTTTTAATAAAGTCCCGTCTCGAAGTTGCGCCTTGCATCAGTCCTGGCTCCTCGCTCCAAACGCCCGCAGAAGTTCCAGTATAACGGACCGATGCGTGAAGACAAGCAGTTTCAGTCAAACGTGCCTCAGTCGAACGGTTCTCATCTGGCCCAACGGGCCTGCATACTCTTAGCCCCAGGTTGCTCCGACCGACGGGAGGGGCAACCTGGGGATCTGAGCACCCGTAAAACCAAACTTACCCTGAAGGGGTTAAACATGCACTATGTATCTCTTTCAGAGAATCACGAGAACACATTGCTGAGTTCCCCGGCTAGGCCTTGCTTCGCGGCGGCCAAACCGGGGCTGAGCGTATCTAGGCCCGTTGGGCCACTGCGGCGCCTCGGCGGCGCCGTTCACTGCCGATCCCGATCAGCCGTCGGTAGAACCAGTCCGACGAGTCGTTGATCCCGCCCGGGCGAGGCTCTACAATCGGAGTCCTGCTGCGAGGCTTGCGTTGAACTGCTGGAGCGATGATTTCTCATGGGCCAATTGGAAGATCAGGTGAAGCGCCTTTCGGTGTTGCTGGAGTTGGCGGACCCCTTACGGGAACGGGTCGCGGCGACGCTGCTGCGGATCTCGACGTTCTCGAACATGGAACCGGGCGACGTGCTGTACACGGAAGGCGACGCGCGCGCGGGCGACGGGTTCGTGCTGCTGCAAGGCGAGGTGACCGTGCGCAAGTCGGACGGATTCGAGGCCCGCGTGCAGGCGCCCGCGCTGCTGGGCGAGATGCAGCAGTTTCACCTCGAAGACGAGGAGAAACGGTTTGCGAGCGTCATCGCGGGCCAGAACGTCGCCGTCCTCCACTTCGACTGGCAGACTTTCTACCAAGCGCTCGAAACCGACATCTCCCCCGACGATCAGGCCCACGTCCGCGACGCCCTCCGCAACCAGGCCTGGATGCACTACCTCGAAATCGACGACGAGATCTGAGGCGCTCGGTTTAGTCCGATCTACTCCACATCCTTCGCGCAACGGAATCCGGAATTGTAATTTCCCGTCGTGTTTGGCGGGAGGTAGTAGCGGTGGGTGGTGCGCATCATGGCGAGGTCGTTGAAGTTTGAACCGCCTCGCATGACCTTGTTCTTCTTGCCGTACTCGTCGCAGGAAACCGGATTGCCTTCGTAGGGTTGATACCAGCTTGAGGTCCATTCGTAGGCGCTTCCGGCCATGTCGTAGCAGCCGTAGGGGCTCGCTGGATTCGCGATGGTCTCGCCGCGGCCAATGGACCGGTCGTAGGCGATGAAGGTCGGATCGTAGGTGTCGCCCCAGGGATAGCGACGTCCGTCGATGCCGCGAGCGGCTTTCTCCCACTCGGCTTCTGTGGGCAGGCGTTTACCCGCCCATTTTGCGTAAGCGTCGGCCTGCTCCCAGGTGACCACTGCGGGGAAGTTTTCTTTACCTTCGGGATAGGTATAGCCCGGGTCGAACTTCTTGAAGTCGGCGTGGCTCACCTCGTACACGTCTATGAAGAAAGCGCCGGTCGTCGCGACATGTTGCGGGGACTCGTCGGGATCGCCGAAGTCGCTGCCCATGATGAAGGGTCCGGCGGGCACGTAAACCATGCCTTCCGGCGCGACGGGATCATTCGACGGCTTCGGATGGGCCTGTTTCCATACGTAGGTGCCGAACTGGGGTTCCGGCGCCGGTTCGGGGCCATCGACAAATCCGTAGTGCCGGGCAAACCAGTAATTGCGGATCACGTCGACGTTGATCTCCTCTTCCATCGATTCCATCCGCTGGGGGCCGTCCTCCGTGGGGACGGTGAATGTCTTCATCTCGCGCCGCCCCGGCCACATGGCGAGGATTTTCTCGCGGACCTCTTCGTCGACAACGGTGTCGCCGGTCAAGACCTGGTAGAGCATGAAATAGTAGGGCACGGCGCCATACTCAAAGGTGAGCCGGTTCCAGGAGAAGAGATGGCGGTTCAAGGCCATGCGGTACTTGGTCAGCAAGGTCGGGTCGGTCTCGTAACGCAGCAACATCCAATACGATTTCGCGGCGAGGTTATCGTCCCACGGCACGGCCCATTCGTCGGGCCAAAGCGTCTTCGCCATGATGGACTGGTCGTCGTAGTGGTAGGTCTTGATCAACTTGTTGTAGGCGGCGCGGTAGCGTTCTTTGCCGGTGATGCGGTGCGCGGTCTTGAGTCCCGCGAGCATTTCGAGCGCGTTCAGGTTTTCGTGCGGCAGGTCCGGACAGAAGTTACCCCATAACGTCATCTTGCCGTCGAGGTCGACCAGTTTGAAATTGTTGTCCACACAACGGCCAATGAACCGGTCGAGAAAGTCCGCCGCGATCTGCCGGTGTTTTTCGTCCGCGCAGATTTCCCAATAGGTGCCGACACCGTAGAAGAGGTCAACGAATTTGTCGCTGCTGAGATCTCCCAGCCATCGGTACCCCGGCATGGACGAGGAATCGTGCCATTCATTGGAAAAGAAGTAGGCCTTTTCGTGCCATAAGGGCTTGTCGGTCTTGTAGAAACCGCGCGCGACCAGTCCCGGCACGCCGGTGACCCGTTCCAGCGTAAGGATGCCTTCCATGATCTGGTCCGCCAGCTTGCGATGTTGCGGATCCCCGGTGACGGCGTACCGGTGCGAATAGCCCGCAAGCAGCACGGCGGTGCGGCCGCAGACATCTTCATGGTTTCCCGTGATCGGACGCTCTTCGCCGGCGGGCGGAAAGATCACCTGCGTCTGGATGACGCCTTCGTTCCAATGGCGCTCGCGTAGAATCTCGTCGAATCGTTCGATGCGCTCTCCGAGTGGAGCTTCGCGGGATGGGAATCCACCGTCGTCTTCCGCGATGACGGTCGTTACACCCGACGCAAGTACTACGATGAACAGGACGCGTTTGGCGATGTGATGGTACGGCATTGATCGAAACTCCTCGAACCCGCGAGTGTGGTGCACAACCCTGAGCTGCAGTATAGGCCGTGCCGTTGGCGGCCTGCAATGAGACGGACGAGCTAATAGTCCTTCTTGTACCGGATACCGACGCCGCTGCCGCCTTCCGCGCCGGCGCGGCCTTCGACGGAGAGTTCGGGCGTGATTTGGTATTCGACGCGGCCCTGGCTGCTTTCGTCTTTGAGGCCTCGCTCGATTTCGACGTAGACATCGTCGCTAAGGTATTTGCCGACGGAGAGGGTGCTTTCACCGAAGCCTTCACCGCGATGCACCTGCACGCGAAAGCCCGCGAGGGTCCGGGAAGATTTGGCGAGCGCGCTGAGTCCGTCGTTTCCGCGCATGGATTCGAGCATGGCCGCAAGCTGCACGGCCTGAAAGGCGGTGATGTCGCTGAGGTCCCGGTCGAAAAGCAGGCGCGCGAGAATCTCGTCTTCGGGCAGTGCGGGGTCCGATTGCAGTTCCAGTTTCACGTCGGGATATACGCCGTAGAGAT
>CAZWDH010000304.1:0-7936 GCA_964632865.1 uncultured Nitrospiraceae bacterium | reverse complement strand
GGGTGCGGATTGGCCGGAACGGTAAGAAAAGACAAATTCGAAATCCGAAGCACGAAATCCGAAACAAATTCGAATGATCAAAATCTTAAATGGGGTGCTGCGCCGTGGCTTGGGCGTCCTCGCCCGAGGTCTTCAGGGATTGACTGTAGGCTATTCGGACAAACGTCGTGGGTGAGTACGGCATGTCGTGACAAGAGTGGAGATTCACGTGCTCACTTCGTGTCGATACGCAATTGAAGCTACGCCAGTACTCCGGCAATTCGGAAGACAACTGAGAAACCGGTTACTAGAACCAGAAACGACGCGATGATTTGAGAAGTGATGAGGATTTCCGCGTCCGTGACATCACCGGGGTCAATTGGCGCATCGGGATCCATGTACCAGATTCGGCTGTAGAACGTGATCTCGACTACGAACACGATCAGCGCCAAAGACCAAAGAACGCCTATCAACACACAACCGGTCACACCCTGAACCAGTAGACCAACAATTGGTATGGTGCCCATGAATCCCACGAAGGGAAACACGGCAATCGAGCGCTCCAGAAGTTTGTGCTTTCTAGTCTGGTGGGCTGTCGCGCCGCCATTCTCTTGTGCAGTGTTATGCATTCTTCGATCGCCTTCCGTCCTTCTTGCGCGAACAAACGTGCTTTAAGCCGTACGAGCGATGAGCCATGAAATGGCCAGCAGCGTCACAAACAGCAAAAACACCACGAGGATCTCGATCTGCAAATAGCCAATCGTGCGCCGGAAGTGCCGTCGTAACACCGGCTCTGTGGACTCGACATAGGAGTTCCGTGCCCTATAGTAATGAGGACCAAGCGGCAGGGCCATAGCCAGAACTCCAATCCAAATGACGCCGGTAAGTAGTCCTTCGTCCTCATACCGTTCCACGAAAAGCAGACACACGATGCCGAACGTCAGGGTGACGGCGCTTATCAAAAGCAACATGACTATCCACTTCATGTCAGTTCCCTCCGCACGTGCATGGATTACAAATGTGTGTTTGGTCCCGAAATCCGTCCCGTTAGGAAATAGTTGTAATGGCTGCCGTGGGGGCCTTCGGCGCCGAGGACGTAGATGGTGTCGCCGATGATGGCGACGCCGGGGTCGTTAAAGACAGCGCCGGGGGGCAGGACGCCGTCCATGCGGTACCAGCGGTCTTCCTGGATGTCGTAGGCCCAGGTGAGGTCGGACCAGATGAGGGGTTGGGGCGCGTGTGCGCCGTTGCGGACGTCGCCGCCGGTGATGATGGCGTAGCGGCCTCGGTAGAGGTCGCCTTCCCATCCGGAGATCGGCAGGGGCGGCGGCGCGAGTTGTTCCCACGTATCGGTCGCGGGATCGTAGCGGAGCGTCTCTTGGGTACCGACAATCTCGTTCGCAACGTTCCAGGTGAGGCCGCCGAAGACGTACAGGCTCTCCCCCACCGCCATCGATGCGGACCAGCCGCGCGCGGGACCGGGGATCGGGGTTTTCGTGTGCCAACCACGCTCGGGGTGATCGAGGTCGAAGACTTCGGTAGTGCCGCGGATGGTACGGTGACTGTAACCGTTCTCGGCGAAGTCGTATTCATTGCCGCCCGCGACGACGAGGAAGTTGCCAACGTGGCCAATGGCCGTGTGCGTGCGCGGTGTATTGAGGGGACTGTGCGGGTGCCATACGGGCGGGTCTGCGCTGAGATCAAGGCGTGCGCAGTCTCCGTGCACACGGTATGGAGGATCGCTGCCCTTGTACTGACAGGCCCCGCCGACGAGGTAGATGCTGTCGTCCGTGGCAATCGCCCGCGTGTATTCACGGCGAACCGGCGCGTCCGGCAGGCGCTCCCACTCCCCCACTTCCGGATCGAAGCGCCAGGTCCAGCGGGACGTACGGCGGCTGGCGGCGTCGTCGGTCTCGTCGCCGCCGGGGATGAATCCGCCGATGACGTAGATCTTCCCTTCGTGCGCGACCATACCCACACCGCTGATCCCCGCGTCGGGCCCTTGCTCGACCCAGGGCAGTTCGGTGGTTTGCCACTCGATTGCCCCAAGTATGGGCACGCTTTTGACCTCGTCTGACGAGATTTCCGAAAGGGGCGGATCAACAGATTTGCCTTCCTTCGGAACTGCTTTGCCGGTCGCAGCAATTGCGGTGTTGTTCAGGCAGATAAACGAAACGACCAGTGACAGTAGGGCGACTCCGTAACGTGCGGCGGCCGTCGTTCGGTAGCATTTTGTTCCCCTCATCATCTCCTCCCCGAATTGAGCGATTCGTCCACGGCAGGTCTAACGATCACAAGGTTATTTCTGTCGTCACCAAAGGCGCAAGTTTACCTCTTCCCAGCCGTTCCCTTTTGCTGGCGCCCTCGATTCGGTACACTGCTTGCAGTCGCAGTATTCAGGAGGAACCGGACAATGACTGGCAACGAATCATCACGAGTGGGGCGGCGGGAGTTTTTGAAGACGGCATCGGCGGGGACGGCCGGGTTGATGCTGGCGTCGGCGGGGGCGGCGCAGGGCACGGGGGCAAATTCGAAGCTGCAGCTCGGCATCATCGGGTGCGGTGGCCGCGGGGCGTGGATCGGCAATCTGTTCCAACAAAACTCGAACACGAAAGTGGTCGCATTGCATGACTACTTTGAGGACCAGGTGTTATCTGCCGCGCAACGGCTCGACGTGCAGGCGGAGTGCACCTACACGGGCCTCGACGGATACAAGGAACTGGTCGCGCGGGAAGACGTGGACGCAGTGGCGATCATCAGTCCCCCCTACTTCCATCCCGATCAGGTCGTGGCGGCGCTGGCGGCGGGCAAGCACGTTTTCCTGGCGAAACCCATCGCAGTGGACGTGCCAGGGTGTCAGGCCATCGTAGACGCCGCGAATGCGGCCCAAGGCACGCTGTCGACGCTGGTCGATTTCCAGACCCGGAACAACGAGTTCTTCCGCGAGGCGGCGAAGCGGGTGCATGAGGGTCAGATCGGCGAGCCCGTTTGCGGCCAGACCTTTTACCACACGGGGCGCTTGAACCTGAAGGCGCAACCGGGCACCGAGGTCGCGCGCGTGCGAAACTGGGTGTTCGACAAGGCGCTGTCGGGCGACATCATCGTGGAGCAGAATATCCACGTGCTGGACGTGGCGAACTGGTTCCTCGAGGCGCACCCGATCGAGGCGCAGGGCACGGGCGGCCGGAAGGCGCGGACCGATGTGGGCGATTGTTGGGACCACTTCATCGTGACGTACCGGTACCCGAATGACGTGCTCATGGATTTCAGCTCGACCCAGTTCAACATCGGGTTCGACGACCTCTGCACGCGGGTCTTCGGGAAGGAAGGCACGGTCGAGTCCCACTACGGCGGCGACGTGTTCATCAAGGACCGTAAGGGCGGCTGGCCCGGCGGCGCCACGTCGACGATCTACCAGGACGGCGCCATCAACAACATCAAGGATTTCTGCGCGAGCATCGAAACCGGCGAGTATCTGAACAACTCCCAGGAAAGCGCAAACAGCACGCTGACGAGCATTCTGGGGCGGATGGCGGCGTACGAAGGCCGTCCGGTGACTTGGGATGAAATGATGGAACGGGCCGAGCGGTTGGACGCAAATCTAATCCTTCCGGAAGACGGGCCGACGACGCCGCGCCAGATTTAGTACACAGGATTCGAAATCCGGCCGGATATCGGCGCTGGCTGTCTGAGGGAACATCCCCCTAAATCCCCCTTCGAAGGGGGACTTGGGGCAGCGCGTTTCGCAGTCTTTGCGAGAAGGAATCTGGGATCCGGGAGGTCCGCCGCTGGGAATAAAGGGCCAATCCTGATAGTTAATGTGAGGAATGGCGGCGGTTGGGGCCGTCGTGATTCAAATCATGGTCATCCTGGCAGGGCCGTCTATGCGCCCAAATTTCAGGTAGTTGGTACGTCTGGAGGATAGTGAGAATGCCCCCCATTTACGATCCGGAAGCTGTGAAGCCCATGTGGGAAGAGTTGGTTGCCGTCGGGATTCGACCGCTGACGTCACCGGAGCAAGTGGACGAAGTGCTTGCGAACGGCGCACAGGGAAGCACCTTGCTGGTGATCAATTCGGTGTGCGGTTGCGCCGCGGGCGCCTGCCGCCCGGGGGTGATGCTGTCACTTCAGAACGAAGTCATTCCGGATAATCTGGTGACGGTGTTTGCGGGCGTCGACACGGAAGCAACGCAACGGGCGCGGCAACTCATGCCGGACGTGCCGGCTTCTTCTCCAAATATTATCCTCTTCAAGGATGGCAAACCGACGCACGCGTTGCAGCGTCATCACATCGAACAGATGACGGCAGTGGATATTGCGAACACGTTGAAGCAGATCTTCGACAAGGAGTGCTCGCGGCCGGGGCCTTCGGTGCCGCCGGAGCAGTTTGAGAAGATCGACCCGATCCAGCAGTGTGGGTCTTCGATTCCCCTCTATCCCGGCAACTAAGCTAACATACGAACTCTTCAGTGGCGCACGAAACATCGTTTCGTGCGCCGTTCTTATTTTTCAAGTGCGGGGCGTTTGCCGAAGAACCGTTTCCAGATGATCGTGAACGAGGGGCCTTCAAAATCGTCGCGCTCGTCGAAGAAGCGGTTGTAGCTGGCGTTGAAGGAGATTTGGCTGCGCTTGCTGATGGGCACGTCGGCGCCGATGTTCGCGCTGACACTCGGTAAGAGCCATTCATCGCTTTCCGTGTAGTCGACCAGGTTGTCGAAAGGTTTGAATCCGACCTTCACCTTGGCTTCGTACGTGGCGTTGGTCCAGGTCACGCGCGGGCCCACGTTCAGTTTCGTGCCTCGCAACCGATCCATGAAGCCGTCGTACTCGCGGAGTTCCGGCATGCCGAAGGGAAAGTAGTCGGCGCCGATACCTCCATACAACGCGCCGCGCTTGATTTCGAAATCAGTGTGTAGCGGCAAGATGAGGATGCTTGGATCGTCGGCCTTCGTGCGCACCTTTCCCGCCGCGTAGCCGGCTTGCGCGAATACGGCCCACCGCGGCGACATGACCCGGCCCACGCCGATGTAGGGTACCCACAGGAGGCCGCTGTCGCGGAGGTCGCCGACGGTCATGACATCGTCATAGGTTGGCGAGAGAAAGCCCATGGTGCTATTGAAGTAGCGGTCGATGAGTCGCTCGCTCTCGATGCTGGGATGGGCATTCGAGAAGCCCAGCAGAAAGAACCAAGGTGAGTTTGTGCGGGCTTCGGATTCATTGGCGACGAGTTCGCGCGGCAGGGTATCGTCTGAGTGCGTTTGTGGCGCTTCTTCGGCCCAGGAAGGCATTGTGACAACGAGTGAAACTGCAAGAATGCGCGCTATGACTCGCAACCGCACGAACGAAGTAGCCCTTTCCGACAAAGATCCACCCCAGCTCGGTTCATCTTGAAAGCCATGTTCAGTGAACTACCCTTACCGCCGCGACCAGTGTACTGAATGCCCACGAACGATCCAAGCTGTTGGTACGATCAGGGTGCATACCAAAGGGCCTGTGCGCATTCGGGAAAATAGGGACAGCCACCATTTTCCTTTTCGATCGCTGAGTAAATGACCCAGGCGCGGAGAAGGAAAATGGTGGCTGTCCCTATTTTCCAACCTGGAAGCGGGTTGTACCGGCAGGGTAAGGTCAATGCTCGTCGTCGATCTAATGAAAGGATGTCGTATGAATCAGCAGGTGACGTATGTCCGTTTGGGGGCGGTGTTGGGCGGGCTCGCCGTGGCGGTGGGCGCATTTGGCGCACACGGACTGAAGTCTCGTGTGAGCGCTGAGCTGTTGGAGATCTTCGAGGTGGGAGTTCGATATCACATGTACCATGCGCTCGCGATCCTGGCACTGGGGGTGGCAGCTCCAGCCTTGTGGAATTCAAAGTGGGCGCGGCTGGCGTGTCTGGGGTGGACCTTCGGGATCGTGGTGTTTTCAGGAAGCCTGTATCTTCTGACGTTGACGGGGTTGCGCTGGCTTGGGGCGATCACGCCCATCGGCGGCGTGGCCTTGATCGCAGGTTGGGCCATGGCGGCGATTGCCGCGGGCGGGCTTGCGCGGGGGAAGGCGGAAGGTTGAGGCAGGGACAGCGGACTCTATGGACGATATGGACTATATGAACTCGAGCAAAGCGTTCAACGTGCGTTTCGCTGCAGCGTAAACCGACGGCGCTTTGCTCGCTCGCGGCCCGGCAACGTTGAGCACGGCGATTCGTTGCTGGTGAAACCAGGCAGAGATGGCTCCAAAATCCACGGGGTCTTGCAGGTCCACGACGAGATGCGGCTTGCCGAGTTCCTGGGCGCATTCAATGGTAAATGCAGTGCCGTCGGAGGGTGGGCCCCAAGTAAGGACCAAGGTTCCATCCGAGTCGCGGACGTTCCAGCGAGTCCGCTCGGCGTAGTCTGCGGAAGGGGTTTCACTGAGGGGGTATTTCCGATCGATGGGCCCGTCTTCGGCGAGGCGCCCAGAGGGACACCAACCGCCGCAGGGCAAACCGCGTTCCAGGGCGACGTCGAGGGCAGCGCGATCGACGCCCGTCTGACCCCCGGAGACAATCCGCTCAATCATTCGCCGTGAACGGGCTTGACGAAGCAATCGGTGAAATAGGGGGACTTACTCAGGGCCTGTTGAGCGGCCAGCGCTGAATCGTGGTCCGGAAATCCGCCGACACAAGCGCGAATGATGGTACCGTCTTTCGCGGGTACGAGTGCGAGATCGTATCCCGTCGTCTTTTCAATCTCCGCTTGGTACGCTTGGGCAACGCGCTCGTTCGCGGCGGCAAAGGACGACACTTGAATGGTGAAGGCCGCGTCATCAGTGAAAACCCCCACCTTTTCGGGTGGGGGCAGGTCGGTTGTCATCGGCGCCGCTTGTATCGCTTTGGGCATCTCCGGAGGGCCGGGAGCGTTTACGACCGTCGCCTCCTGTTCCACGGGCGGGGTTTGCGCGGCCGCTTCGGCCGGAGGCGGCGCAGCCGGGGGTGATTCGATCGGCGCACTTTCGGGCTTCGGCGACGCGGCAGGTTCCGGCGTTTCTTCCACACGCACGGCTGGGGGTTCAGGGATTGCCGGCTCCGTCACGGCGGGCATCGGTGGAGTTTGGTCTTTTGTTCCGGATTCTTCTTCCGCCATTGGTTCCACCACTTCCGGCGGGTCCATAGTCTGCGGAGCAGCCTCCGGCACTGGCAGGATGGGTACGGGTGTATCGGCAGGCGCAGGCTCCTCTGACTCCGGCGCGACGATTACCGGCTCGGACGGGACCAGCGGCGGTACATTGGCCTCGAAACTCGGCACGAAGGGCAGGCGCGCATCGTCAGCGACCACTTTCAAGCCTGCGGCTTCCGCCGAAGCGCGAATGCTTGCCGCTACGGAAGGCGGCGCGCTGGGATGTGCGCGGAGGATGATTTTGGGTTTGACTGTGGAATTGCGCAGTTCTTCAAAAACTCGGTTCAGGTCATCCACGGTGACCAATTCGCCGTCGGAGTAAATGTCGCCTGCCTGACCGATGGCCACGGTGCGCTCGTTTTTGCCTTGTGCCAAACGGTCGGCCGTACGACCCCAGATGTCCTTCGCGGAATGGCGCATGGTGTTGGTGGCGTCTTCGTCGAACTTCGCCAAGCGCTCTGCTTCCGGTTGCGTGGTCTCATCCACGATGGTAGGCGTGATGAACACGGCCAGTTCACGATCCGTGTGTTCTTTGCTAGTCGTGCGGAACAGGCGCCCAATGAATGGGAGATCGCCCAATAGCGGAACCTTCTCCAGATCATCCTGAAGACTCAGGGAGCGCAATCCGCCGATCACGATGGTCTGCCCGTCGTTGACCAGTATCTGGGTCTCTGCCTTGTTCTGAGTCTTCTGCGGAATCGTGCTCGCCAAATCCGCGGAAATAATAGTCTTGTCTTCCGCCGTGCTATCTTCGGCCTCGATATCCATGAGGATGTTGTTGTCCGAACTGATACGAGGCAGCACGCGAA
>CAZWDH010000303.1:423-7976 GCA_964632865.1 uncultured Nitrospiraceae bacterium | reverse complement strand
AGCCATTGGTAGGTGCCGGCTTCGAGACAAATCGCGTCGCCGGGGTGCTTCAGCCAGCGCAGATCGTGAGGCGCCTTTTCCGTGGCCCAGGGTTCGCCGTCCAGCGTGGTCGCGTCGACGCGCCATCCGGTGAGGCAGTCGCCGGTCTCGATGCGCAGATCGAGGTGCGCGCCGATGGCGTCGCGGTGGCGATGAAGGACGTAACGGCCGTCGGGGGCGCAGGCGCGTTGCGCGGGGTCGAGGGGTTCAGTGGTGAGGGACCAGTACATGGGCGGATCCTTTGATTTCGGATTGCGGATTGAAAGAACACGGACTTGCACGGACCTACACGGACAGAAACGGACGGGCCCGGACGCTACGCTTTTGCCGCAGCGGAACCCCAAGCGCTCTATGCGTGGAGCAGTTGCTGGCCCAGGGATATGATTACGGCGACTAGGTTGGCGACGAGGAGTAGGACGCCTCGGGTCAAGGTCGCCTCCAGACGGTCGACTCGGACTTTCAGATCCCGGATGTCTTCGGCGAGGTTGTTGATCTGGATCTCGTAGACCATGCCGAAGGAACATTGACTTGCGCTGTGGGGCGCTTCGCAGGGAGACGTTGCATTGTTGGTCATTGGATCACCGGCGCTCGTTGCCAATTGCGAATTATGAACTAAGAATTATGAATTAAAAACGGGGAAATTCGCGTGACGGTTTACTCGCGGGACCACCAGTATCTTGGGCGCAGATTGATGGGTTCGTGGTAGGCGTCACGTGCGAGTTTCAGTGCCTGGTCCAGGGGCAAGGCGCGCTCCGCCCGGGCGGCGGCGACGAAGCCGGTGCCTTGGGAGCCCGACGACACGACAGAACCTTCGATGACTTCGAGCACATTGCGCATGATGTAGTGGCACTGATGATCGCCATACGTCTTGCCGGGAACGTGATCGCAGGTGCGCAAGTCCTTCGCGCAGATCGAACACTCCGGCATCTCGAAGGAGAAACCAATGGAGGTCTCGCGGTAGACGCCGCCTTCGATATTGAGAATGAAGTCAGCGTTGTCCTGCGTGCGCAACACGTACACGTCGGGCCGCACCGAGACGCGGTTGCCGTCCCGGTGAAGCTGCGAACGGAAGAAGGTGCCGCGCGGCAGCGAACCGCGCAGGTCGTGGCGTTCCATCAGGGGACGTCCCGGCGCCATGGCGCTGATCTTCTCGAGTTCGTCGTCCGGGAAACGGCTATGGTGCCGGTCGATCTGGTTATGGCACAGGTCCAGGGTGAACACGGCGAACTCTTGCGGCTCCAGCGGCCGCAAGGCGAAGCGGTTCACCTCGGCGGCGGAATCGCCGTCGTCGGTGCGGGCGCGAACGGCGATCAGTGCGCCTTCGCGGCGGAATACAAAGGGATCGAGATCCATGGCGTTGCTCCGTTTCGTTTTCAGGCAAGGGGCATACATGGGGACACCCGTCAGCCCGGTGGACAATTACTTATTCATTATTCAGGGGCTAACGAGTGCCCCCATGTACGACCCTTTCGATTGCGGATTGCGAATCAAGAAACATCCCCCTTGATCCCCCTTCGAAGGGGGAATTGGGCCGGCGACTTCTATCGGTGCATGTGCCGCTACGTGCTTCGGAGTAGATTCCTTTGGCGGACCTCTACGCAACGCAATGCGTTGCGAAGCACTCCCCCTTTGAAGGGGGATCAAGGGGGATGTGTATTTCCTATCCGATGCCGAGGGTTTTGGCGGCGCCTTCGTGGGAGAGGAAACCTTCGTCGCGGAGCTGGATGGCGTTCGCGATTTCGCGTTGGCGCGCGTTGGCTTCCTTGAGCACGTCTACCGTACGGTTGGCGCGCATCTTCACGCGGGCCTCGGCGTATCCCCACATAAGTGCGAGTTCGAAGTTGTACAAGCGTTCGAGGATGCGCTTGACGCTGCGATTCACAGCTTCGACGTGGCGGTTGATGATCTCGAACTGGGCCGTGCCGTAGGTCTCGGTCGTGCCGTAGTTTCGGCCAAGCAGGATGGGCATGAGATGCATGCCGGTGATCACTTGTTCCTCGATGGCCTTGTGATTGTCGTAGAAGATCTGCGCGTGCTGGTCGCCGCGAATGAGGTTTACGCGCACGTTGTCGAAGGTGACGAAGTTCTGGTCCGTTTCGAGTCCGGACAAGCGATCCCGCAGCAGATCGAAGTTCCCCTGAATCCGTTTCTCGTAGCTCTCCGCCGATTCGCCACGCACGCGTTCGTCAGGCGTGTATTGCACGTGCAGTTTCGACCAGCCAGCGTTGTGCGTGGCCTTCGCCATGTCCTCGAGGAGCCGCTGCTGAATCTTCACCACGAAAGGGATGGACCGCAGCATGGAACGGCCGTAGGGATTGGTGCCGTCGCGATCGAGACCGACGTAGATGAACCGTTCGGGCGGCAGGGGGATGGCTTCGCCGTCGAGGACCTGGTAGGGAAGGAGGATGCCGTCCTCACGGCGGAAGCGAACGGTCCATACGTCGACAGGGACGACGTCGAAGATGGATTCGCGGCTTTGGGAGAGCACGATCTCGACCGCGGCGGCACCGTAGGTGAAGAGGGAGGTATAGAAAACATCGAGGAGCCCGTCCATGCCCCGGTCGCCCGAGTTCACGCGCATGTCGAGTTCGCGGAGCAGGCGTTGCGCGCGGCGTTTCGCAACGCCCGACGACGGCTTGATGATCTCGATGTCGTACCCGGTCTGGCAAAGGCGCTTCCACGTCCACACGGCGTCCGAGATATCGGGAATGGCATCGCGCAGGAAACGGTAGACCTGAAGCATGCCGAAGGGCGTGTCGTTGGGGAGGGCGACAAACTCGCGGGGGATGCCCTGGTACGCGCGTTGATCTTCCGCAAGCGACACGGGAAACAGTGCGCCGCCGCGTTCGCGGGTGGTGAAGGTTTCAGCGCGCGGCGCGGGTTGCACGTTGCGGCGGAAGCGTTGGAGCCAGTGGAGCATTTAACGGTGATCCTCGTGGGTTGGTTTCTACTGTGTATGCGCGGGCCGTTGCATCGGAGCATTGCGGACTGCGGATTTCGGATCGCGGATCGGAAAGGCGGGACGTGAACTTGTTCGACAACTTCTTCGTGATTTCCCATAATAAGTCGATGTATTTAGCGCACCGACTTGGGAGGGTTTAGCTGTGTGTTGGTTACGAAAAGCTCTCGTGTTCACAATCGCGGTAATGCTCCCGACGACTTATGCGGCTATGGGCGAGGTACGCGCGTGGGAAGGCGAAATCGCGATCCCCACGTATCCCATCTACGGTGCGGACGTGAACCCCAAGATCTTTGAGTTGGAAGGATCCATCGTCTACCCCTACACCATGCAAGACCACCTCTCCACGGTGAAGGAAGATCGAACCTACCGCGCAGTCTTTTTGGAAAACGAATACCTCAAGGTGACCTGTCTCCCCCAGATTGGCGGTCGCATTCATTCCGTGCTCGACAAGACGACGAACGAGCAGATGTTTCACCTCAACAATGTGATTAAACCCGGGCTCATCGCGATGCGAGGCGCGTGGGTCTCAGGCGGGATCGAGTGGAACCGGGGGCCGCAGGGACACACGGTGACGAGCTTTTCGCCGGTGAACGTGGTCTCGCAAACGCACGAGGATGGTTCCGCGTCGCTGGTGATTGGCTATCGGGAAATGAACTTTCACACGCGATGGAACGTGGTGTTGACCCTGCACCCGGGCAAGGCGTATCTGGACGAGAGCATCCGCATCTACAACCCGACCGATGGCACGCACAGCTACTACTTCTGGAATAACACCGCCTTTCCCTGCGTGCCGGGGACGCGCTTCATCTACCCCATGACCCTGGGCACCGATCATGGCGGTACGAACTTTTTTCAATGGCCCATCGACAACGGGCGCGACCTGACGTGGTTGAAGAATTACGACGAGCCCACGTCCGTATTCGCGTACGAATGTGCCTTCGACTTCTTCGGAGCCTACGAAGTGGACTCGGACCGCGGCATTGTCCAGTACGGGAACCACGAGATCATTACCGGCAAGAAGGCGTGGACCTGGGGACAATCCGGGGACGGTTTGGCCAGTCAGGCCGCGTTGACCGACGAGGACGGACCGTACATCGAAGTGCAGAGCGGACCCTTGCGCACCCAGGCGGACTATGGATTGCTCGGCCCGCGCGAAGAGATCGCCTGGCGCGAGTGGTGGTACCCCGTGCATGGCCTGGGCGACGGATTCGAGTACGCAACACGAGACGCGGCGGTTCAGACGTATCGCAAGGACGGGGACCTGGAGATTCGCGTGCTGGCGACGGGCGAGTTTGACGACGCGCGGTGCGTGATTACCCGCGACGGCACTGTGTTGCGGGAAGAGACTGTGGACCTGTCGCCCGTCGCGCCTGTCGTACTGACTCAGACCGGCGCCGCGGAGGCACCGGTTGCTATACGTATTGAGACCGCGGAGCGCGAAGTGCTTGCTGAATACGTCTCTCCGTTGCCGATACCGGAAAGGACACCACCCCCGCTGGACGAACCCGATCCCGTGACCACGGCCGAACAAGCGTGGTTGGAAGGGGTAACCGCGGAAGAACGCATCGACCGCACCGCCGCGCGGGAGGCCTACGAGCGCGCGCTGACGTTTGATGCGGACTTCGTTCCCGCGTTGCGTTCGCTCGCGGTATTGGATCTCGAAGCCGGATTGTACGACGCAGCGGCGGAACGGCTGGAACAGGCGCTCGATCGAAACCCAAAGGACGACCTGTTGTGGTATTACCTCGGCGCGGCGCGGCTGGGCCAGAACCGCGCCGAAGACGCGGCATCGTGCGGATACCGCGTGATTGGGTTACTGGATGAGCGGTCGCTCGGTTACGACCTCGTCGGGCGCGCTCTCATGCGCCAAGGGCTCCACGCCAATGCGATCAGGGCATTCGAGCAAGCCGTGACGTTAAACCCGGCCGATTCGCGCGCGCGCGATCATTGGTTAGCCGCGCTGTATGCCGCAGGCGAGTATGACCTGGTGGCTGTCGAGGCAGCGAAGGCGCGCAAGGCCGATCCCCTCGATTTTGTCCGGAGCGCGCTGCTGGCGTTTGTGTACCCGAACCTGATGGACGATTTCGTGGAAGAGATGAAGGTGCTCATGGGCCGGTATGAGTTCGAAATGGAGAACCTGGTGTTCTTCCTAGACGGACTCGGACTGACGGAAGAGGCCCTGACGCTTATGGACGCCGCATACCGCAGGCCGATCCCGGCCACGCATCACGTACAGTATCTCGGCCCGCCCAGCGACATGCGCGATCGGCCGCTTCCCTGGTATCTCATGGCGCACCTTGCAAACAAGCTCGTCCGTCCTATCGAGGAGCGACGGTATCTGGATATGGCACGCTCGGTATTCCCCCACTATGCATTTCCATCTCACGTGGAATTCGAGGCCGTTCTCCAGTATGCCATCGATGCGGACAAGAACAACCCTCGGCCACCTCTCTACCTGGGCAATCTGTACGCGGGATTGGGCCGCCTCGAAGAAGCGGTGAAGGCGTGGGAGGCCGCCGCGGCCCTGCCGAACGCACCCAGCGTCGCGTACCGCAACCTGGGACTCTATGCCTGGAAAGAGAATGGCGATCTGGAGCGCGCGTCCGCGCTTTACGAGCAGGCGATTGCCGCTTTCCCCGAAGACCAAACCTTATATCGCGATGCCGCAAGCATTCTGATCGCTCGCGACAAAAGCGGCGAGGCGATTGCGTTGATCGAAGGCATGCCGGTCGAACGTCCGCGTCGCGGCGACGTAACCGTGCTGTTGGCGGAAACGTACAACGCGGTGAAGAAGTACGACGACACGATCGCGTTGCTGGATGATTCGTACTTCTCGAACTGGGAGAACAACAATCAGTCCTGGCGCGTCTGGTCGAAGGCGCACCTGGAGCGCGGCAAGCAGCGGCTGGAAGCGGGCAATGCCGAAGGCGCGCTTGAGGACTTCGAGGCGGCGCTAACCTACCCGGAGAATCTCGGCGTCGGGCGTTCGGCGAACCCGGAAGAGGCGGAAGAGCACTATTGGAGGGGCCAGGCCTTGGCGACGCTAAATCGCATGGACGAAGCGAAGTCCGCGTGGGAATCAGGCGCATCCGGCCGCCAAGGGTCGGATACGCAGAACGCATATGTAGCGCGATGCGCGGACGCTTTGGTTACTGCGGCGTAAGCCCCGCAATGGTCGCATCCGGAGGATTGGACCGTGAGAATGACTTGGGCATGTGCTTGTTGCACTGCCGCGTCTATCGTTATCGCGATTTGCGGGTGTACGAGCCGGCCAACCTTACCGGACCAGGTAGCGCTTGTCGATCCGTTGCATTTGCCCCAAAAGTACATCGAAGTTGGAGGCGAATGGCGCGACGCGCGGGTCCTTCTCGCAGGGGAGCATATCATTGACCTGGGCGAGGTGCCCGCCGGTGGCGTCGTGCATCTGTCGTTCTATCCGCGCGGATATTCCGAAGTTGCGCCGTCGGCGTCGGTCTTCGCGGGCGAAACTCCCGTTCAAGCGGTGTCGTTTGATGGCACCGAGCACTGGAAAGACGCGCGGATTGACCTGTCGCAGTATGCCGGACGTGGCCTACCGTGCCGGGTACTGTTTGCGTCCGAAACGGACATTCTGTTGTCCCGGTGCGGTCTGACTTCAGAGGATACGACACGGCCGAACGTCTTGATTTTTCTCGTCGATACCTTACGGCGCGACCGCTTGGGATGCTACGGCTACGAGCGAAACACCTCTCCGAACATCGATGCATTAGCTTTGGAAGGATTTCAACTGGAGAAGATGATTTCGCAGTCATCGTGGACCCGTCCGGCGGTGGCGTCGTTGCTCACCAGCACGTATCCTTCGACCCATCGAACCAACGATCGGGCGAACGTCCTCCGGTCCAGCCTCACGACTGTCGCAGAGACACTTCGTCGATCGGGGTACTTCACCCAGGCATTCATGAGCAACCCCACCTGTCTGCCGACTTGGGGGTTTGGAAAGGGTTTCGCCCGATTCCAGGACGTCGGCAGTTTCACGTTAAATCCGGATAAGGACGCCGACGTTGTCGATGCCGTGCTGAAAGCCTTGGACGACGCGGAGGGAATGCCGTGGTTCTTCTACATACACACGATGGGACCCCATTCTCCTTACGAACCGCCCGCACCCTACGATGCAAAGTTTCTTTCGGACACCTCCAGGCTTTCCGAGCAAGACGCGAAGCGCAAAGAGTTGCAGGACTTGTACGATGGCGAGATCGCCTTCACCGATGCGCAGTTCGGCAGGCTAATCGGCGTGCTTAAGGAGAGAGGCCTTTACGACAACACCTTGATTCTTGTGCTGTCCGATCATGGCGAGGAATTCTGGGAGCATGGCAGTTTGGGACACGGGCAGTCGCTCTTTGACGAAGTCGTACGAATTCCCTGTATCCTGAAACCCACAAGGCGTACCGCCCAAGTACAGGTCTCAACGGATGGCATCTGCGAGATCGTAGACGTAGCGCCGACGTTGTTGGAGTTTGCCGGTATCCCCGTTCCCGCGGAGTTCGAAGGGCGGTCGCTGATCACGAGCGGGTAT
>CAZWDH010000303.1:0-413 GCA_964632865.1 uncultured Nitrospiraceae bacterium | reverse complement strand
GCGTTTTGCCTATTCGTCGTTGTATCTGGAGAAAGCGAGCGCCTATAGCGCGCGAAGCGAATCGCTGAAATACATCCGAAACATCAAAACGGATGTGGAGTCCTGGTACGACCTGGCAGCGGATCCCAAGGAACTCGACCCCTTGCCGGAGACGCCGAATCAGAACATCGATCTAGCGCAACATGCGTCTCGGATCGCCCGCGGCGAACGATCCGGATTGAACATCTTGATCACCGGGAGTTTGCGTGAATCCCATACGATCGAGGGCATTGTAACGGGAGAGGGTCTTGGCGATTTTCACCTTCGATACCTCGCGCGCAACGGTACGATCCAGTCTACAGAGGATGGCGCTTCCTTTCGAGTCACGACAAGCCCGGGACCGGACAGCCATCCCCAGATCGTCGAATGGCATG
>CAZWDH010000302.1:0-8032 GCA_964632865.1 uncultured Nitrospiraceae bacterium | reverse complement strand
CTGGCAAAGAACCTTCGTATATTGGCAAGGGGCTGAACCCTCGACCACCGGAAATGGGGCACAGCGCCAAGGGATTCAGCGTAGAAGAATTGTTTTGGGTGGTGAAACACGGCATTAAGATGTCTGGTATGCCCGCCTTCGGCACGACCCATTCTGATAAAGAAATTTGGCCGATTGTCGGGTTCCTAACCTCCCTGCCCAAAACGGATTCGGATCAATACGCGAAACTCGTAAAAGACGCTTCGGAACGGGGGAATCACTCCCACGATCACGAACAGTAATCCGAGGGTCACAGCGAATCCGGCTCAACCTCGGAAACCGAATATCCAAACGACACTCGGGGCGAGGAGACGCACGACTCCACAGCAAATGCCGAGAGCTCGTGATGAAACTCCTTTGGTGATGATTGAGTATTTTTTACACAACCTGTTTCTGTTCTACACATCTCGACGAGGCCGAGTCGTCGAATCAGGTATCGCAAAACCAACATGGGATGAGAACAAACGTGAATAGAAACCGATGGTGGATTCCCGCGGTAATACTGCTCGGCGCCGGATGCGCCACGAACGTCGATATGGGCGAGTTGCCCGCCGACCATCCCGCAAATCCTGACGCCGAAACAGCAGAATGTCCGGTTCCAACCGTCTTGCTGGATCGGTCATTGTCGTTGCCGGACATGGATCCCTTTGACGATTCGAAACAGCACGATCATTTGCAACAAAAGGGTCACAGCGGCGAAGACATGATGGACCCCCACGACAACCAGTATCAGCAGCATGGGCACGCAAAACCGAACTTCGAACCAGTCTACGCGTGCCCCAAGCATCCTGACGAAACGTCGCCATATGTCGGCAACTGCATGCGATGCAATCGTCCCCTGAAACAAAGCATCCCGCAAGACAAGCCCACGTCTGCGACCAAGGAATCCGAGCCTTCAAAACCCACCTCTTCATATCTTTGCACGATGCACCCGGCCTTGCCTCTGGAGTCGCCGGGATTATGCCCGGTCTGCGGCATGACGCTGATTAAGCGGGAGGCAAAAAGAAATGAATGAGTTTCGTAGGGTAGTCGCCGTTGCGGCCACGACAACCATGATTCTGTCTGGATGTTCCCACGTGCCGGTTGAAAAACGATTTGAGGAGCTTCAGTCCGACGTCGAAATGCGCACAGGCCATTCAATCGAATGGATGGATATATCGGAAGACGAGCGCGAAATCATTCACGAAATCGAACAAATGCTCGAAGGCGAGTTGACGGGCGAAGAAGCCGTATACATTGCTCTTCTGAATAACCGGCGATTGCAGGCCATCTACGCGGAGTTTGGTATCGAGCTGGCCGATTTGATTCAAGCCGGACTCCCACCGAATCCCGTGGCGGAATTCGTCGTCAAGTACCAGGAAGATAGCGAGTTCAATTTGCGCGTTTGGGAAATCACCGTGATGCAGGATTTCCTCGATGTACTGCTCATACCCTTACGCAAACGGCTCGCTGCGGCGGAATTCGAGCGCGCCCGGCTCCGCGTGATCGGCGAAGTTATCGATTTGGCGACCGACACGCGAATCGCCTATTACCGGCTGCAGGCGGCACAAAAGAACCTGGATCTTTGGCGCGCCGCGTTGCTTGCCTATGAGGCATCCACCGAGATGGCCATTCGGCTGCAGCATGCGGGAAACGTCCGGGAAGCCATGATGCTGACCAAACGATCGGCGTACGAGTGGGCGAAGCTGGAAACCGCCGCCGCCGAAAAGATGGTCTTCGGAGAACGTGAATCGCTGAACAAGCTCATGGGAGTCTGGGGCCTGAACACGGCGTGGTCCGTTGGCGAGGATCTCGCTCCCTTGCCGGATGATGAAGTCAACCTGGAACGTGTGGAACAACGGGCGATCGATGCCAGTATCGATCTGGAACGAGCATGGGCCGAGATCGAGCTGGTCGCACGCCGGAACCGTATCAAGTCCATCGAAACGGTGATTCCCGAGTTGAAGATTGGCGCAGAGTTTGAACGGGAAACCGAAATCGAGACGGAAATCGGAGAGAACTCCGCGGGCGAGCCTGAGTTGGAGCACAGCGAGGGACCGGATCTGTGGTGGCGAGGCCCCGCCGTGTCCATCCCAATTCCCATTTTCGATCAGGGACAGCCCGCGCGGACCCGGCGAGCACTTGCCGTGCGCCAGGCTTGGGATCAATTCACCGCACTGGCCGTCGAGATTCGCGCCGAAGCGCGCCTCGCACAATACGCCTATCAATACCAACGCAACGTCGCTGCCTATTACGACCGCGTCGTGGTCCCCGTACAGCGCCGTCTTCGGATTCAGACACAGCTTCTCTACAACTCCATGTTCCTCGGCGTATTTCAACTGATTGACACGAAACGCGAAGAGATTGAATCCGAACGCCGCTACACCGATTCCCTTCGGGACTACTGGATCGCGCGCGCGCGGCTGGATCAACTCCTGATGGGCCGATTGCCCGAAGATGACGGGAAAATGGAGCGCCACGACGCACAAATGGCCGGCGGAAATCAAAACCAGGATGGTCACTAATGGTTCACGAGAATGATCGAGACAAGATACTTGTACACAACGCGCGCTTGAAAGGAGTGCCCAGACGGACAGCGCTACTCGCCGGGTTGGGAGCCTTCGCCGCGCCCGGAATATTGGCACGAACCCATGCGGCGACACCCGCGTCTAATCCTCGCAGAAACCCCAACTACGTGCCGCCAGCGTCGAGCCCTCCCCGGCCGTGGGAACGCGCCTCGGAGACTTGGTATGCGCCTGGAGAACCCGGCAAGGACTACACTCCGGTATTCACACCCAACGGCATCTCACTCCCTTTTAAGGTTGTCGATGGCGTGAAGGTCTACCATCTCGTGGCCGAGGAGATTGTCCACGAGGTCGCTCAGGGCTTGGTCGTCAACGCTTGGGGATATAACGGTCGAACGACTGGACCGACCATCGAGGCCGTGCAAGGCGACCGGGTCCGGATCTACGTGTCAAACCGGTTGCCGATCGCGACCACCATTCACTGGCACGCGATTATCCTGCCAAACGGCATGGACGGCGTAGCAGGAATCACGCAGCCCGCGATCCCTCCCGGAGAAACCTATGTCTACGATTTCATTTTTCCCGACGCCGGAACCTTTATGTACCATCCCCACTTCGACAACATGACCCAGGAAGGCATGGGCCTCACGGGAATGATTGTCGTGCACCCGCGAAACCCCGCCAGGCGTCCCGACCGCGACTTTGCGTTAATGCTTCATGAGTGGGCCATTGACGTGGGCACCATGCGGCCCAATCCGTTCGAAATGACGGATTTCAATGTGTTGACCATCAATGGGCGCGCCGCACCCGGTACGTATCCCTTGGTGGCCCAGCTTGGGGACCACGTACGTATCCGTCTGGGAAACCTCAGCGCCATGGACCACCATCCGATCCATCTGCACGGATACTATTTCAAAATTACCGAAACAGACGGCGGACCCATTCCCGAGAACGCGCAATGGCCCGAGACCACCGTGCTGGTCCACGTCGGCAGCACGCGCACCATTGAATTGTTTGCGGACAACCCCGGCGATTGGATTATGCACTGCCACATGACCCATCACACGATGAATCAGATGGGACACGATTTTCCCAATATGGTCGGCCTCGAGACCGGCGATCTGGATCAAAAAATCAAGGAACTTCTCCCGGACTACATGACGATGGGCCCGCGCGGAATGGGGCCTATGGCCAAGATGCGTATGACGGTCCCAGACAACAGCATCCCCATGCTGGGTATCCACGGTCAATACGGCAACACCGTCCTCGGCAGCATGGTTACCATGCTCAAGGTAAGGGAGCGAACCAATGGCTATGAGGATCCGGGGTGGTTTGATCACCCCGATGGCACCGTGTCATACCGCGCCACCGAAGACCAGATGAGATACGACGGAATAACCGTCCCGCCAACGCCCATGCAACACGACGACAAGCACATGCCTTGAAGACAGGAGTTCGAAACGATGGTCATCAATACCAAAACCTCCCTCCCCGCGCGGGCACAACTCGACACGCTCGACGATATCATCACCATTTTTCGCGGGTACTTCATGCTGCTCATGGACGCGCTTTCGTTCCTGATACAATTTCGCGAATTCTTCGGGATGCGCAGCCGGTAGCGTGAGCCACAGGTCCTGACGCGAGCACGGTGACCGCCACGGCCACAGAGACGTTCTTCACGGTAACGCCGGTGCGGGTGCAATGCCTTCATTCGACGATTTACTCGCGAGATTTCGCGATTTACGAAATCTCGCGATCCGCGGCGACGCGCCACGCTTGACGCATGCCCCTGTGTGCGTGCACGTTACAACACTCGGACGCCGTTGGCATGCTCTTTGCCCTTCCCACACTCATGCAAGGCCGCAGAGAAAATGAATCCGGGCAAAGGAATGGAAAGGGAGAATCAATGGAAACCATGACACAGACGATGGTCAACGGAATCGACACGAATGCGTTGCGCGCGGGTATCAAGTCGGTTGCGGCGGACCCCGCCAAAGGAAAGACGAAGTGGAACGTGTCTACGCGCTGGATGGGCGGCACACGGTCGGACACCCGCGTGACGAATTACATGATCGGTGGCGAGACCGTGAATAAGGACTTCACGATCCACATCGATGAGCCATGTGAACTCTGTGGAACCAATGAGTACCCGAACCCACAGGAATATCTCATGGCCGCATTGAATGCCTGCATGATGGTCGGCTACGCAACGGGCTGCTCCATGGAAGGGATCGAACTGGAAGACCTGCGCATCGAAAGCGAAGGCGAAATCGACCTGCGAGGTTTCTTCGGCATCGACCCCAACGTAAAGCCCGGGTACGACGAAATTCGCTACACCGTCCACATCAAAGGCAACGGCACACCGGAACAGTTTCAAAAAGTACATGAAACGGTGACGCGTCTCTCGCCGAACCGCTACAACGTGGCCAACGCGATCGCCTTGAAATCCAAATTGGTCGTTCAGTAATCACGATCAAACGCCGGCCCCTCGCTCAAGAAAGCAGGGGCCGGCCATTTTGCGTTATGCTGTGAAACATGAATACGAAGTCACCCGTGACCCAGTGCCGACAAGCGCTGGCGAATTGTTTAGCCGCAACCTTTTACGTGCTTTGGTTTATTTCCTTTGCTGCACCCCTCGTCCACGCGCAAAGCGAAAATGGCCAGGTACGACCCTATCCGGATCCCGGCTATCGCCGCCTTGGTATATATGGTGGCGGACTTTATTCCTACTTCGATTATCGGATGGTAAAGCTGAACTTGGAGGAGACGTTCCCGAACAAGTCTGGATTCTGGCTCCAGCTTCACGACCGTTCTCAGGCTCATCCCGAAGAGGTCAAGCACGACATCTATCTCCTCTACCTGGGCGAACGTGAGGGAATCAGCACTGAAGACGGCGTTGCACGTGTCGACGCGTGGCTTCGTCGGGAGGAAACTGTTCAGACGTTCCCTCATCATATCCCGGCCGTCTGCCTTGGGGAAGAGAACACCCCAAGTCACCGCGAGGTGCTCGATGGTGTTGCGAAGCATATCCGATCGACATACGGAATCCCCGTATTCCAGTGGTATTCCGATCCACTTCCTCCGGACCCAACGCTCACCGCTGACGGCTGGATATGGGATTCGTACGACCGGCCACTTCCTCAGTTTCGGAAGCACGTCATGAAGTTCGTCGCACTTGGCAAACCGGCGATCTGCGTCGTGTGGGCTGCGGACCCCCATTGGACCGGATGGCCTCCCTTCACCGACTCGTCCGCCCTCATTGCGAAAGAATGGCATCAGTTCTCGACCTGTATGGAGTTCAACGTATCGACGGCTGCGTTTGCTGTGGCAGGGGCAGGTTCCGTGAGTTCATGGGTGAACAGTCCCTCGGAAGACATGCAGGTATTGCGCGAAGCGCTACGCGTCAAAAGGCTCCAAATGCGCGACGTACCGGATGATCTTCTTCCGTTGCCAACCGCGAACTACTCCTATGCCGACCGCTCAATCCCAACTGGCGGAGACCAGGAGTCGCCCAGCGAGTACATCGAAGACTTTCGCGGTTTCCAATGGATACACGATGCCACGATCGTTGGATTTCTGAACCTCCGTCTTGACGGAATCAACCGCCTGCTTTGCTTCAAACCCACCACCGCGCCCGCGTCAGCCTCACTTACGTACCGGTTTCAGTCCTATTTTCCACTCAAAACGGTACGGATTCGCTTGGATGCATCTGTGCCGGTAAATTCTCAGGCCCGCAATGAACTCGCCATTACTACCGACCCCACACTAAAAACCTGGGCGAAAGTTTCACATCAGGATGATGGCTCGCAGGATGCGCTGGAGACGGTCCATGAGTTCCCTTCGGGGACGCGAACTTTCCACGTGCGTGTGACCATGTCAGATAACGGTTCGTCCAAAGATTGGGACGGGCATGCGCTACGTCAATTGCACGTATCCTCGCTGGCGGAAACGCCGCCGCCGGGTGCCGCCGCGACGTTGCGCGAAGATTTGTACGGTAATCTCTCTTACGAGGACGACTTTTCCACGCCGCGCTGGAAACAATTCGGCGATCTCAACGTATCCCACGATAGCCACGGTGGCTACCGTGACAATGGCTTATGGGTCGGCATGATCGGCGGAACGGCCGCGTCGGTTACACTCACCCAGCGACTCGATCTACCTGCCGAACTCAAGAACCTGACGATTACAGCCGACTGTTATGCCGACGCCAAAAACCTCGGCGGTCAAGTGCGCCTGCAAGTTAAGCCCCGCGGAGCCGCGACCATGTGGGAAACTGCAACAGAAGGACGTCACCAAGGTCCACTACAATTGGTAATCCCAGAAGAAGGCCTCGCCGGAGCCCGGCAATTCGAAATTCGCCTCACCCTTCGAAGCACCAGCGGCGTAGAACAGGGAGAAAAAGCGTGCGCACGGGTGAATGCGCTAAGCATCCACGCGGTCAGCCAATCTCCCTGAACCTCCCGCTTCCATGTCGACTCAAGTCAACTCAACTTCCTTTGATGGATCGTCTACTCGGATCATCTTCTCGCTGCCCGGCGCGATAAGATATAGAATTGGCAGCACGAATAGCGTCAGCACCGTCGCCGTGAGAATCCCGCCGACCACGACCGTTGCGAGCGGTCGTTGGACCTCCGCGCCCACGCCCGTGGACAAGGCCATGGGGATGAAGCCAACCGCGTCCGTGATCGCGGTCGCGAGGACAGGTCGCAGCCTCTGTTTGCCCGCGGCGACTACGGCGTCTCGAATCGCCAGTCCTTCGGCACGGAACGATCGAATCGCGGCGACGAGCACTTGACCATTCAGCACCGCGATGCCCGACAGCGCGATGAATCCGACCGCAGCGCTCACGCTGAACGGAATGTCCCGCATCCATAACGACACAATGCCGCCAATCGCCGCGAAGGGCACGCCCGTGTAGATGATTAAAACGTCGCGGAAACTCTTGAGGCTGAGGTAGAGCAGCACGAATACGAGCAACAGCGTCAGCGGCACGATGATGGCCAGGCGCAATCGCGCGCGTTCGAGGTTCTGGAACTGCCCGCCCCATTCGATGAGGTAGCCTTCCGGCAGATCGACTTCTTCCGCGATGCGCCGTTGCGCTTCGTCGACAAAGGACGCCACATCCCGGTCGCGGACGTTTGCCTGCACGCGGATGAGACGCCGTCCCCATTCGCGGTTGATCGTGGCCGGACTATTCGTCTCAACCACGTCCGCCAATTCGAGCAGTTCCAGTTGCGTGCCTTGATCTGTGGGAACCAGCGCCTCCTTCAGGCGCCCCGGATCCTCACGAAAGCTGTCCGGCAGGCGCAGCACGAAGGGGAACGTCCGCTGGCCCTCGTAGATGGTTCCCACGTCCGTCCCGCCGACGGCTTCGACAAAATCCAGCACATCGCCTGCGGGAACTCCATAGCGCGCGATCCGATCCCGGTCGACGCGCACCTGTACCGTCGGTTGCCCGGTCAGTTGGTCCACGGAGATGTCCGCCGCGC
>CAZWDH010000301.1:0-8036 GCA_964632865.1 uncultured Nitrospiraceae bacterium | reverse complement strand
TGGAAAGGTTCGAATCCCTGCTCCGGGGTGCTGCCCTGAAAGATAGCGGCCAACTCGTGACAGGCCTTGGGCAACTCCGGCAGCGTATCCGTCAGCTCCTTCAGACTGCCCTCGACAAGCCCCGCTACGTCCGCGGACTCCACTTCCAACGACGAAATATCCGCGAGCGACTTGCCCTGCAATGCGTCGAGCAAACTGTCCGGAGCGATACTGGACCCGTCGGCCTTAATGACGAGGATGGCGCGACCCTGCTTCTGGAGGTACTCGCTGATGGCCGCCACGGCAGCAAGGGCATCTTCCGGCTCGCCCTGCAGCCTGAAGTCGCGACTTCCATCCACAATGACATCCATGTCCGGCGCCCTTTCTGTTAAGGAATGAGGTTCGTAATCTCTTCGATCTTCGTTACCGATGCGGCCTGCGCATTTTCCGCCTGAATGGCCTCGTATACTTCCTGGCGATGAACCGCCACCGAACGGGGAGCCACAATGCCGATCTTGACCTGATTCTCCTTCAAGTCGAGCACTTTGACGATGATGTCGTCCCCGATCATGATGCTCTCATCTTCTCTACGTGTCAGAACGAGCATTCGTGACCTCCTGGGGCTCCCCTTTTTTCGCCTGGGCAAGGAAAAACTGGATCGGGTACGTACTGCGTTCGAGAATGGTCTGCTTTCCCAAGCGCTGCTTGGTGTTGACCAGGATCGGCGCGCGCAGATTGGTCCGCACTTTTGACGGATCCTGGGGCACGACGATGAGCGTGTACACGTCGAGATCGTCCGCGCTGGCCACGGCCAACTCGGATAACTCCTGCTGCCGCAGGTCCATCATGTAGTCCGGCACAATCGCGCGCGGATCAATCAGGATAAACGCCAAATCCGGGGAATCCGTCGACTGCAACCAGGTAAGATGGTCGCTGGGGCCCGGCAACAGGACGTACCGCCGAAACTCCTGAAAGCCGAGGATGGGTTGGGTGAACGTAATTACGGTGTTCGGATCGACGTCCAACGTACCGAAGCGCGTCGTTTCGAGTTTCATGCCACTTCCATCCCGCGTTGCGCAACTCCCGACACCACACCAGTATGCACGAATCTCGATACGCACGCAACCCCTTGTGTCAGCGGACTCGGGCTTCGCAAGTTCCTGTGCCCCCGGGTGCAGCTAAGAGGATCCGGCGCGGGCGAAGTGTTCCGAGACCTTCCGGATGCCCTCGGCAATGTCGTCCACGTCCTGTTCGGACATGAATTCGGTGATCGGTGCCCGCCAGCTCGTCTTCTCGACGAGTTCCGCGACAGGGCAGAGTCCGGGACCATACGTGACGCGCCGGCCATAAACTCCGTCCCACGGGTACGGACTTCCCGGAAAGGCGTGATGCTCCGCGAGGACGGGATACTCGTAAACCATGCGCTGGATGTACCCCGGCGTGACCGGAACGCCCTCGGCGGCAACGGCTTCCACAAACGCATCCCTCGAAATTCCAAGCACTTCCGGGTCCATTCGACCAAGGTAGAACCAGTAGGAACTCGAGCAGCCTTCCAGAACTTGATGTGGATGGATGCCCGGCACGCCCTCCAACGCCGCGGTGAGCCGGTCGCCCAGGGTTCGCCGCCGTTCGCAGATGTGCGGCAATTTGCGCAATTGAGCGCGGGCCACTGCGCCCTGCAACTCGCTGGGCCGGTAATTGAAGGCCAGCAGTTCCGGTCTGCGCCCGGACCCGTCCCGCCGGTATCCCTTGTCCAGGAATACCCCGGCAAACTCCGCCAGGGCGTCATCGTTGGTGATGATCATGCCGCCATCGCCCGCGCTGATGTGTTTGAAGTCGTTGAGCGAAAAACAGCCCACATCGCCTAGCGTGCCTGCGAGCTTTCCCTTGTAGTACGCGAGATAGCTCTGGGCGCAGTCCTCGATGACTTTCAGGCCGTGCCGTCGCGCCACGGCCAGGAGGGAGTCCATATCCGCCGGGCTTCCCGCGAGATGGACGACGATAATTGCCTTCGTCTTCTCGGTGATACAGGCTTCGACACGCTCGGCGGTGATGGCGTAATGATGGGGGTCCACGTCGGCAAACACCGGTACGCCGCCTTGCGCGAGAATCGCGATAACGGTCCCCTGGTCCGTGATGGGGGAGGTGATGACCTCGTCGCCCGGCTTGATACCCACCGCGGCCGTCGCGACGTGCAGCGCGGCGGTCCCGCTCGACACCATGTGGCAATGCTTCGTGCCATACAGTTCCGCAAACTCCTTGCGGAATGTCTTCACCTTCTCGCCGGACCAGTAGAAGAGGGTTTGCTGATCGAGTGCTTCTTTGAGTTCGCGAAGTTCGTCGTCATCGAAACGGCGGCCGGTCGTAACAATCGGATCGGAGCGCACGGGCTTTCCACCGTGGATGGCGAGCTTGCTCATCGATCCTTTTTCTCCATGCGTTCGTGCACCTCGCGAAGTGTAGGTTGATGCTGCGAATAGCCGAGCGCGAAGACCAAAGCGGCGATCCCTCCGACGATCGAACCAGCCGCAGCACACACCGATATGGCTGTAGGCGAGCGCATGTACGTGATCCGAACCCCAATGTACCCCCCGGCTACTCCGCCGACGATTGCGCCGATGATGAACACGACCACGTAGGACACGGCGTTCAGGATGAAATCACCGCGTGGCATAGGCGTTCACTCCAGAAATCGTGATTGCAGGTCCGGCGAGGGGATCATGCATTCGTCACGTCTACCAAACCACCGGTACCGGTTGCGCACGATGATGCCGTAGACCGCGTCGCGCAGGGGCCGCGGTATGACGATGAAGGCGTACAGCAACGGCCACAGCCCGCTCAACCGCCGCGCGATCCGAAGTCCCGCCGTCGATTTGGTGTACACGGCATCCCCCTCGATGTACACCATGGTATCAAAGTCTTCCGTGGGGAGATCGTGCTGGTTGAGGAGCGCTTGACCCGCATCCGACTGCAAACTGGCGAAACGGAACTGGGCATCCGTATCGCGCTTGATGATGAATTGCACGGCCCCGTTGCAGAGGTTGCAGACACCGTCAAACAATAGGACCGGATGTTCCATGATGCCTCAATCGTGGCGCGGCAAGCCGTTGCCCCCCGACAGCCACAAGGTGTCTTCCCCCAGTAGGTCCTTCACCAGTTCGCTCAATTCCGCGCTCGCGGCGACTTTGCAGGCGTCCGTAGCGTGCACGGTTACGTCTTCATGCTCCGGCGTGACGCAATGCAAATACACATCGCATTTGCCGGGCCGCTTGCCCAGGATTTCCGCGAGGCGTTCCAGCAACACGTCATCGAGTCCCACCGTCGTCAACCGGATGTGAACCGCTTTCGTTAACTTTCCCTCGGCTTCCTCAATGGGCAGCATGTCTTGCGCGATCAGGCCCGCTTCGTCATTCCGGAAGTTGACGGACGCTACGAGCATGATCGCCATGTCCGTGACCAGCAATCCCGCCTTCTGTTCATACAACTCCGGGAACACCGTGAACTCGACTGGCCCTTCCAGGGTCTCCAGCGTGGCAAAGGCCATCTTCTTGTTGCCACGGGCGGTGATGTGTTGCTTCACATTGCCCACCAGACCGCCCAGAACGACCTCTGTGCCTTCCCGCAATTCGTTCAAGGAGGCAAGGCTGTGCGACGTGTACCGGTCCAGCGTGTTCGCATGCCGCGCCAGCGGATGGCTGCTGACGTAAAGCCCGAGCATCTCCTTCTCGAAGGCGAGCAATTCGCTTTCCGGCCACTCCGGCACGTCCGGCTTCTGGTGCATGGTCTCTTCGGCTTCGTCACCGCCGCCCATGAGTTCGAGCAACGACGTTTGCCCGGCAGCGCGCTCCTTCTGGCTGAGCTGGCCCTGGCTCATGGCCGCATCCAATGCGTGTTCCACCTGACGCCGGCCCCAGCCCGTGCTCGCAAAAGCGCCCGCCTTGTTCAGGCTTTCAATGACGCGGCGGTTGGCCTGCCGGCTATCGATGCGCGCGCAGAAGTCGTAGATGTCTTTGAAGGGACCGTTCGCGTCGCGCTCCTTCGTGATCGCGTCGACCGGCGCGCTGCCCACGTTCTTGATGGCGCCGAGTCCGAAGCGGATGCAGTCGCCTTCCACGGTGAAGCCTAATGAGCTGCCGTTCACGTCCGGCGCGAGCACCTCGATGCCGAGTCTTCGGCACTCCTCCACGTAGATCCCGACCTTATCCAGGTTGCCCGATTCACTCGTGAGCAGCGCGGCCATAAACTCCGCGGGATAGTTCGCCTTCAGGAACGCGGTCTGGTACGCCACGTACGCGTACGCCATGCTATGCGACTTGTTGAAGCCGTACCCGGCGAACTGTTCGATTTTCGCGAAGAGCGTTTCGGCGAGGTTCGCGCCGATGCCGTTCTCCTTCGCGCCCGCGACGAACTTGTCGCGCTGCTCGGCCATGAGGTCGGCCTTCTTCTTTCCCATGGCGCGGCGCAGCATGTCCGCCTGCCCCAGCGAGAAGCCCGCGACCGCCTGCACGATCTGCATGACCTGCTCCTGGTAGAGCGCCACGCCGTAGGTTTCGCTCAGGATCGGTTCGAGCAGGGGATGGTCGTAGTGCACCTTTTTCGGATTGTGCTTGCTCTCGATGTACTGGTCCTTGAGCTGCATGGGACCCGGCCGGTACAGGGCGATCAGCGCGCAGATCTCTTCCAGGCTCTCCAGGCCGATGCGTTTCGCGAGGTCCCGCATGCCGGAGCTTTCCAACTGGAACACGCCCATGGTCTTGCCCGAGCGGAGGAGGGCGTAGGTCTTCTTGTCGTTGGGTTCGAGGTTGTCGATGTCGATATCGATTCCGCGGTTCTGCTTCACGAAGCGGACCGCGTCGTGTACGACCGTCAACGTGCGCAGGCCAAGAAAGTCCATCTTGAGCAGGCCGACTTCCTCGACGCCTTTCATCTCGAACTGCGTTGCGACCACGTCGCTGCCTGCGGCCTGGAAGAGCGGCACGTGGTCCGTCAGGGGCTGGTCGCAGATCACCACACCAGCCGCATGCGTGCCGCAAGTGCCGACCGTGCCTTCGAGGCGTGTTGCCAACTGCCACAATCGTTGCACCGCAGGGTCTTGCTTGAGGATGTCCTGGAGTTCCGGCTCCTGATCGAGCGCCTTTTTCAGCGTGACCTTCATGGCGGGATCGTCTGGGATCAGTTTCGCAATGCGATCCACGTCGCCGTAGGGCATGCCGAGCACGCGTCCCACGTTGCGCACCACCTGCTTGGCCTTCATGCGGCCGAAGGTGATGATTTGCGACACGTTGTCAGTCCCGTACTTCTCGCGCGAATACTCGATGACCTCGCCGCGCCGGTTGTAGCAGAAGTCCAGATCAAAGTCCGGCATGGTGATGCGCTCGGGATTCAGGAAGCGCTCGAAGAGGAGCCCGTAGCGGATCGGGTCGATGTTCGTGATCTTCAGCGCGTACGCTACGAGACTGCCCGCGCCGGAGCCGCGCCCCGGCCCGACAGGGATCCCTTTGCTGCGCGCGTGGTTGATGAGATCCCAGACGACGAGGAAGTAGTCGACGAAGCCCATGCCTTCGATGACGGTCAGTTCGAAGTCCGCGCGCTTGAGATGTTCCTCCGTCGGATTGCCGTCGTAGCGGTCTTCGAGGCCCAGTTGGACCAGTCGCCGCAGGTACTCCTCCTTCGCCATACCCTCCGGCGGTTCGTAGCGCGGGATTAGATGACTCCCCAGCGGGATCTTCACGTTGCAGCGGTCCGCCACCTTCTCCGTGTTCGCGATGGCTTGCGGGTACTCCTTGAACCGCTCCTTCATTACTTCCGCGCTGCAGAAGTAAAACTCATTCGTGGGGAACTTGAACCGGTCCTCCTGGTCCAGCGTCGCGGCCGTCTGGATGGCCAACAGGGCTTCGTGGGGTTCCGCGTCTTCCTTATCCGTGTAATGGCAGTCGTTCGTGGCGATGACCATGAGCCCATGGTGCTCGGCCATCTCCGCGAGATAGGGATTGATCTTGCGCTGTTCGGGCATGCCGTGATCCATGAGTTCGATCAGGAAATTGTCGCGCCCGTAGATCGCCACGTACTTCTTGATGGCTTCGTTCGCGGCGTCGAGATCGTCGTTCATCAGGAACTGGGGGATTTCCCCCGCAAGGCAGGCGCTCGTCGCGATGATGCCTTCTTTGTACTTCTCCAGCAGTTCGAGGTCGACGCGCGGTTTGTAATGGAACCCTTCCAGATACCCGAGCGAACTCAGGCGGCACAGGTTGTGGTAGCCCGCGTCGTTTTCGCAGAGGAGGAGGAAGTGGTTATTGGACCCGCCGGGCGTCCGCCCCGACTTGTCGAACCGGCTGCCCTTGGCGACGTACAACTCGGAACCGATGATCGGCTTGATGCCTGCCTTATTGGCCGCCGTGAAAAAGTCGAGCACGCCGAACATGGCGCCGTGATCCGTCAGCGCGCAGGCTTTCATGCCGTACTTCTGGCAGCGGTCGATGAGTTCTGCGACCTTGCTCGCGCCGTCGAGCACGCTGTACTCGGAATGAACGTGAAGATGAACGAATCCTGCACTCACTGCAATTGCTCCAACAACAGTTCAAACGCCTTATCGGCGGTTTGCTCCTTAATCGATTCCCGCGAACCCGCAAACAGATTACGCGTCACGTGGGTCTCAGCGGTCCCTGCGACCGCGATGTACACCAGTCCCACCGGCTTTTCCTCGGTGCCACCCGTGGGTCCGGCAATGCCGGTAATCCCGATGCCCCATTCCGCGCCGAAACAATGCCGCGCCCCCTGCGCCATCTGCCGCGCGACCGTTTCGCTCACGGCCCCGTGCTGGTCGATGTCGTCGATGGACACGTTCAGCAGTTCCGCCTTCGCTTCGTTACTGTACGTGACTACGCCGCCCATGAAATACGTGGACGAACCGGACACATTGGTAAACCGGTGCGCGACCAGCCCGCCGGAGCAGGACTCCGCCGTCGCCACGCGTTGACCGGATGTTGCAAGTTTTTCGCCGACTATGGTTTCCAAACGATTTGAATGCATCGGGGGAGATTTCCTGCGTCCGAGGTATCCAACGGTGAACGGTCCAACACTACCACCGCCAGAACGGGTCAGGCAAGCGGCACTATGGAGTGCCGCCATTTGGAGTGCGAGGGCTTGCCCTCGCCGCAGAGGTTTAGGGAGTAAAGACAGAATAGGGCCCATAGGGGGCAGAACTTCGAGACGGCGAGGGCAAGCCCTCGCACTTCATAGGGGTGTCGGAGCACAAGCGCGTACGGATCAGGGAAAGTAAAAGACGCCGTCATTCACACCGGCCTCGGTCAGCATGAACAGCCGCGAGCCATCCGCTTGCGGGTAACGCCCGTACTCCACATGGCCGTCCATGAAGAGGATGTTGGCGCTTAGTGGGGTGTGGTTAACCTCGCTTTGCGCAAAATAACCTTGGCCGGGACGGACGGTATCCCACATGACCGGGACGTCGGATGCTGCCGTTGCGCTACCCGAGGGATTGTTGATGTCGGTGATCGTGAATCGCTCGATACCGTCGCGGAGCCGATAGACCGTCACTTCTTCGCCGAAGCCGGGCAGCGTAACGTACTGGTCTTCCCAACGCGTCTCGAAATTCACGCTGTACGGCGTTTGATTGTCCAGAATCAGGCCCATGGCCGTCATGTTATCCGGAGTGCTCACGTAGCGGGGTTCAATCAGGTACCCCCAGTAGACGTAGGAATAATCGGCGAGCGAAGGGTACTCCCGCATACCCTTGATAGGCTCGTCATAGGGCATCGTATCCCATCCTGGACCCACCGGGCTGATCAAACGAGCGTCACCACCGATCATTCCGAACTCTGAATCAGACGGGCAGATGGTGATCTCGCAGTCCGTAAGATATTCGGGATAGAGGTATACGGCGTCAAAGCTGGACCAGCATCCCCGCGTTGGGCTGTAGGACTGGTGATAGGGAACCATGCGGGGCGGCCAATCCCCGTCGTGTTCGTCGGCGAACATGCGGAACACTTCGCCCATCTGCTTCAGATTGCTGGCGCACACCGTGCGCCGCGCCGATTCCC
>CAZWDH010000300.1:0-8112 GCA_964632865.1 uncultured Nitrospiraceae bacterium | reverse complement strand
AAAAGACGGGATGTCGCTCGGACCGTCGGCGATATAAATCATATTCTTGAAGGGCACGCGCCGTTCATCTTCCGGAATGCTGTCGTTCACGGAGATGCTGCTTTCCTTGTTCACCCCTTTGTTAATCTCAAAGAGCGCACGCGTCTTCGTCGTGTTATCCAGAAATCCCGCGATTTGGCTGATGGGACCCGTGCCCGGTTTCCCGGAGAGGTCCGCGCCCGGTTTCGCGGGTTCCTCGACAAACTCTGACGCGTAGATGCCGGCAAGGTGCGGTGCAATCTCCGATCCCCGGATCATCTCCGCCAGCCCCGTGCTGACCACATAGTGTTCCAGCCGAAGATCGCTATCGACGTAGCGCGCATCCAGCAGAACGCCCCTCAGCCGTTCAAACAACTCCGGAATGCCCGGATAGAAGACGAGGTTCCCGCCCAGTTCCCGGAGCTTGGCATTGGTCAAACCCGGCATGCGGCCTTCCCGAACGTAGGAAAGCATGTGGCCGAGATAGCAGGTATCCCGCTGCACGGTAATCCCTGCCCGCTTGTAGTATTCCGGCAGCGCGTTCACCTCACGCCAGAACATGTCCTCATCGATGTCGAACGCATCGAACAACGGCTTCTGCATGTAATATGGCGAAAGCGTGCGGTCGAAATCCCACACGACGGCAATGACATTTTGAAGAAACAGGCCCTTTTCCGGCACGGTCGTACTCCTCTCACTTCACGAAAACCACACAATACCAAGTCAGGGAGGACCGCACAACTCGCGAACGCCCACCCACTATGCCGACCATCTTCGGCACCTTCGTGGGCTCTGACTGCGCGCGACACGCTCCTTTCCGTCACCCTCGCGAACGCGGGGGTCCATCTTTGCACTACGCTGCTTGTCCACATACGACCACGTCGATATACTCTACCTGGGCGAAGTGCACAAGGTAGTGGCAGGGTGGGGAAGCGACGACGTGGAAGAGGTCGAAGGTTTGGAGCAAACGGAAGGCGACGCTGCGCCGTCCCGAACCCCGCGCATCCGTTGGCTCCTCAAAACCCTCTTCTGGATAACGGCCCTCATCTGCGCCGGATTCACTTCCGTGGCATCATTTGCCCTTTGGTTCGCCTTCCTCGCTTGGGAAGATACGGACGAGCCCCATTTCATGACGAAGCTGTTCGTCAAGGGTCTGCTCTTCGGTCTTTTGGCCGTGGTTTCTCTCCGATGGCTGCGCATTCAGAAACGCACATGGACCGCAATCCACGAGCCGCGGGAAACGACCGGCACCCCAAACGGCAGGCGCCATCCTGCGGCGGTAGTCGTCAGCCTCGTGCTGATTTCCGCGATCCTGATCCCCTTTCTTGGCACCTACCCCCACATCGAACCGGATGAATCCCACCACCTCATCGTGGCCCGTAACCTGGCCGAATTCGGGGTATATGGGTCCGGTCATCCGGAGGTTGGATTCGAATGGTTCGACGACTATGACTCGGTGGGTCCGCCGGTGATTGTCCCCGTGGCCATCGCACTGCGACTCGGAGACACCAACTTGTTCTCCGGGCGGCTCATCATGGCGCTGTACTTTCTCGCGCTTTGCATTGCACTCTACGGCCTTGTACTGCCACTTTTCGGCGCACCCGCAGGGATCGCGGCCATGCTACTCGCCACAGCTGCGCTCGGCTCCGCGTACCTGGCCCGCTCGCTGTACGGCGAAGTGCCCGCCCTCTTCTTTCTGGTGCTAGGCCTGCTGCTATGGCGCGAATCCGTTAACGGCCGGTTCGTGTATGTCAACGCGTTACTGGCCGGATGCTGCTTCGGATTCATGATACTCACAAAATACTTCGCCGTAATCGCCTTCTGGGCCTTCCTCGGGGTTCTAATTTACGACCGGCTCACCTTCAGAAAGCTGAAGCTCGTCCATCTGCTCGTACCGGCCGCCTGCGCGTTCGCCATTCTGCTGGGATGGCTCGCGATACAAAACGCGTACCGTCCGGACGGCTCCGGCGTCACCGCCGGGCATTTGAGCATGTACAAACACAATCTCATGTTCGGCTTCGATCCCTTGCCGCGCACTTTCGGCTTCCTCCTGCGTCACGGAGTGACCGTCCTCGTATCCATTGCCGCGATGATTGCGGCGGCCCCCGTCATCTTCTACCGCCGCTACGATCCCGCCGCGGCGGTGCTGTTTCTCTTCGCGCCCTTCATCGCGTACTGGTGGATCTTCTTCACGACGGGAAACATCCCCCGATACCTTTGGTACGCAATCGTCATCGTCGCCGTGTTCACCGGACCTTTGGCGTGGCTGCTCGTGCGCGGCGCAAGGCGCCCGGGCAAGCAAACCACGCGCATCGCCTGCACCGTTCTCGCCATTCCGGTTCTCGCGCCGTACCTGCTCAATACCTGGGCAGAGCTGTCCGGGATATACCGGCGAAACGACATGGCGGCCGAGTACGCCCTGGCCGAATATGTAGACGCACTACCACCGCATGAGGATATTGCGACAACCTTTTACCCAATCGAGCGCACACTGAACTTTCTCGCCGGACGCTATGTCCAGCGCATTCCCGCACAACCCGAGACCGTCGCGCAGACGCCCCTGGTGATCGTGGACGCGGTCAGTCAGGAAATGCTATTGAATAGCGTCGATACGGTCGAACGGTTCGGCCGTTACGCGGTAGTCAAAGGGGAGCAATGACGAACTCGTATCAAGCTGAAGCATCGCGACCGTCCGTCTCCATCTTTTATCCCTGTTATCAGGACTGGGGCACGATGGGTAGCATGGTGCTCTTCACGATACAGACCGCGGAGCGACTCGGGCTCGACTACGACTTCACCATTGTGGATGACGGCAGCAACGCCCACACCAAAGAATTGCTGAAAGAGATCGAAGAACGGTTTCCCCAAGTGAATGTCGTATGCCACGAGAATAACCGCGGCTACGGCGGCGCATTGCGCACCGGGTTTGCTTCGGGGTCGAAGGAGTGGATCTTCTACACCGACGGCGACGCCCAATACGACGTGCGGGAACTGGAACTCCTGTTGGAGAAGGCCGGGCCCGGCGTCGATATCGTGCAGGGATACAAGATTCAGCGCCATGATCCGTTGCACCGCATCGTCATCGGCCGGATTTATCATTGGATCGTGCGAATCGCGTTCGGCTTGAAAATCCGCGACACGGACTGCGACTTCCGTCTGATACGCCGCAACGTATTCGATACCGTTATCCTCACCAGCGACAGCGGCGTCATCTGCGCGGAAATGATGACGAAGTTTCATCGCGCGGGATTCCGCTTTGTCGAGGTTCCCGTCCATCACTACCAGCGGGCACATGGCAAGTCTCAGTTCTTCAATTTTCCGCGCCTGGCCCGGGTCGCCTGGAACCTCGGCGGACTCTGGTACCGTGAAGTCCTGCTCCAAAAGCTGTCGCGCAGCCGGAAGGCGGACACGGCATGATCCCCTACGTCGAACTCAAGACTCAGTTTGCCGCCATCGAGCCGGAAGTCCGCGCTGCGATTGACGAGGTTTTCGCAAGCGGATGGTTCGTCCTGGGCGAGCAAGTCCGATCGTTCGAGACCGAGTTTGCGAATTACCTCGGCATCGGTCATGCAGTCGGCGTTGCTTCGGGTACGGACGCCATTCATCTCGCACTGCGCGCGCTCGGTATCGGTCCCGGCGACGAAGTAATCACGGTTCCGAACACCTGCGTGCCAACCCTCTGCGGAATCGTTGCGACCGGTGCAACGCCCGTGCTTGCCGATGTCGATCCCGAGACACTGACCTTGTGCCCGGAACGCTTCGCCGAAGCAATCACGAGCAAGACGCGGGCGGTAGTCCCCGTGCACCTTTACGGCCACCCCTGCGACATGGACTCCATCCTCGCGGTCGCCCGCCAGCACGGCATCGCCGTCGTGGAAGACTGCGCGCAGGCGCACGGTTCCCTTTACAAGGGAACACATTGCGGCACCTTCGGCGATGCGGCTGCGTTCAGCTTTTACCCCAGCAAGAATCTTGGCGCCTATGGCGACGGCGGCACCGTGGTAACGTCGCGTGAAGATGTGGCAGAACGCGTCCGGATGCTGCGCAATTATGGCGAGGAAACGCGTTATCATCACACCATCCAAGGCGTAAACAGCCGCCTCGACGAAATGCAAGCCGCCATCTTGCGCGTCAAGCTGCGCCATCTGGATAAGTGGAACGCAGCGCGGCGTACACGCGCAACCGCATACGGACACGAACTCGCAAACGCTGGTGTAACCGTTCCCATGGAGGCGGACTGGGCGCAATCCAATTACCACCTCTACGTCGTCCGATCGGAACTTCGCGATGCACTCCAGGAACACCTCAGGTCGAACGGCATCGGAACATACATCCACTATCCCATCCCGATTCATCGGCAAACGGCATACGCTCATCTCGGATACAGCCCCGGCCAGTTCCCGGTGAGCGAAGCGGCCTGTGAACGCGTCTTGTCCCTACCCATGTACCCCGAATTCCCGCTGGAATGTATCCCGGAAGTCGCGCGGTGCATCGCCGCGTTCAAGCCGTGAAGTCCGACGAATATGAAATCATGTTCCGCGTCGAGGACCACCATTGGTGGTATGTTGGACTGCGTGGGCTGCTCGATCTCTACTGGCAACACCACGTCGAAATGGATAGTCCCCGCGTACTTGACGTGGGTTGCGGAACCGGGGCGACTCTCGACGCGTTATGCGATGTCGCGACGGCAACCGGAATCGATGCCGCTCCCGAGGCGATTCACCTGTGCCGAATGCGGGATCTGCAGGCTACCGCGGTCGCGTCCGCAGAGGTCCTCCCATACCCTGCCGAGCAATTCGACGTCATCATCTCTTGCGACGTATTGTGCCATCGGAGCATCCGGGACAAGACGGTTCCGCTGCGCGAAATGTACCGAGTATTGAAACCGGGGGGACTGCTCTTCCTCAATCTACCGGCATACCAATGGCTTCATTCGTCGCACGACGTGCACGTCTACACGGACAAACGGTTCACCCGAACCGAGGCAACGGCGCTATTGAACTCATGCGGGTTTGAGGTGGTTGAAACCACATACTGGAACACGGTCTTGTTTCCGGCCATCGCCGCCGTGCGATTGTGGAGGAAGGCGTTCCCGCTTCCGGCTTCAGACTTGGACGAACGACGCCCCTCGGCACTGTCGACCGTGTTCAGCGCCTGCCTCGCGCTGGAACGGACACTGCTTCGTCGAATGCCCCTACCCTTCGGACTCTCCGTCTTCGCCCTCGCGCGCAAGCGTTACCGGTAAGCGAAAGAGTGAAAAATCGGGACAGTCACCCTTTTCTTTCTGAGTTGTCGAATTCTTCTCAAGCGTTCAAAAAGAAAAGGGTGACTGTCCCGATTTTTCCCCGGTCTATCCCTCACTCTGCCTGAAGCCGTTTTCGCTTCTCTCCAACCAGCATCGCGTGGGTCTCCGCGATCATGGCGGGAATCTGGTCGCGATAGGGTGAATTCTTGAGGCATTCCGAAAAATCGAGCGCTTCCAAGTCTTCCACCTGCTTACCGGGAAACCAGTGACCGCCGCTGCCGAAAAGGTTGTAGCGCATCTTCCCGAACTCGATCATGTCAAAGGCCAGCGCCAGATTGCGCAGCCGAAGTATCCACGGGATGTTCAGCTCACCCGGCGTTTCATGCCACTCCGGCAGGCCATCGTCCCAAAACTCCACCCACTCTTTGCCCAAAACGCGGTCCATCTCTTCATCTAGGCGCGCTTCGATAGGACCAGCAACTCCAGCGGCCTGATCGCTGAATTCCGCAGTTTCCAGATGGATCTCGAAGTCCGACGGCTTTGATGCGCCGCAACTCAGCGTGTGCACCTCCGGCCGCGACAGGCAAAAGAGCCCGTTAAACACCATGGGATGTAGGGGCGCGCATAACTCCCGGAGTTTGTCGCTTTCCTTGAACAAGAGCCCGCCCTTTTCATTCGGACTGATGATGAACACACCCATGTCGCGTTTGTTCGCTTCGAGAATCGCGGGCCAATTGTCCTGGAAAATGTAGTACCAGTGGAGATTGACATAGTCGAAAGTGTCCAACTCGATAGACTTGATAATCCCCGCGCAATGGTCGTGGGTGCTGAATCCGAGATTGCGGATACGGCCATCCTTCTTCCATTGCAGCGCGTGATCCATACAGACCTTGGCATGCTCATAGCATTCGGCGTTATTGATGCCATGCATGGCGAAGAGGTCCACATAGTCAAGGTTCAACAGGCTCATGGAATAGTTGAATGTATCCACGAACTCTTGCGGATTCGCGCAGGCGCCCACCTTCGTCTGAACGATAATCTCATCCCGCGGCAGTTGCGGTAGAATCTTTCCGAGCTGGTACTCGCTGGTGCCGTAGCCCCGCGCCGTTTCGAAGTGATTAATCCCAAGCTCGAACGCGCGGCGAACCGTCGCTTCGAGGTTCTTCTGGCTCTCCTCCGAAACGTCGTCGCCCGAGTTCCAGGATTCCTGGAACCGCATCCCCCCGCAACTGATGACCGGAATCTGAATCTCCGTCTTCCCAAACCGGCGATACTTCATGAATCAAATTCTCCTAAACCCAAACTTTCTACCCCGAGGTGCCACGGGCTTCCAGCCCGTGATTCGAGGTGCCATGGCCTTCCCCGCCATGAGTCTAAACGGGCGGGACGCCCGTTCTACTCCAGGCATCCTAAACACGATAGGCTAAACCGCCGATCACTTCGCGCCAGCCGGCGACGTCTCCACTTCCTTCCGTTTCGCCGTCCACTCCGACATCGAACCGTCGTACAACGATACGTTCTCATTACCCATGCGCCGAAGAATGAAATAGCCGACGCTTGCCGACCGGCCCGTGTTGCAATACGTGATCGCCGGCTTGTTCTCCGACACGCTGCCCTGCTGCATCAACCCCTGCAACTCCTCCCACGACTTCACTGTGCCGTCGCTCCCCGACACAAAGTCGTCCGCAGGGATATTGGAGGCCGAAGGAATATGTCCCGCTTCCTTAGTCACCTCCGCCTTCTTCTCACCGCGGTAGTACTCGGGAGACCGCAGATCCGCGAGCGCGGCGGACTCTGATTCGATGGCCGCTTGGACCTCCTTGATCGTGGCGAGCCGGTCTTCCCGCACGTTCAATTTTGGTAACTTCACCGGTTCCACCTTCGATGGCCCTTGCGCGGTGTCCCGACCTTCCGCCTTCCACTTTGCAAAACCGCCGTCGAGAATGGACACACGCTCATAACCCATGTACTCGAGGATCCAAAATAGCCGCGTCGCCGTCTTGAAATCGCCGGCGGAATCCACTTCGGAATACACGACGATATGTTTGGACGGATCGATCCCCGCATCGCCCAGGCTCCGGCGAACTTCCCGCTGGGGCCTAAGCAGGCCCACGACCCCGCCCCTGGTTTCCGAGAGCGTGTCGACATCCATACTGGCCGCGCCGGGGATATGCGCGGCGGTGTAGAGATCGTGCGGCCGCGCATCCACGACCAATACGTCCGGCATCGACGCGAGTTCATCGGTCGCAACGAGTAATTCATCCCCCTGAAGGGCCGCAAGACTAACAAGAATGAGTAGGACGGTCATGACACTTCTCCTTAACGTCCACCTGGCGTTTGTGGACCCCTAAGAGTATCGCAGCGCGAACAAACTTCCAAATTGGCTGGCCGAGGCTCAGGCCGCGCTCGTCTGATCCTTGTATTGCAGGCGATACAGGGTGTAGTAGAGCCCCCGCTGCGCCAGCAACTCCTGATGCGTGCCCATCTCGCGAATTTCGCCATGATGCATGACAATGATCCGATCCGCATGTTGCACGGTCGACAATCGATGCGCGATCACGATCGACGTCCGGTTCTCCATCAATTTGAGAATCGCGTCCTGAATCAGCGTTTCCGACGCCGTATCCACACTCGAGGTCGCCTCGTCCAGCACGAGAATCTGCGGGTCATGTGCCAAGGCCCGCGCAAAAGCCAACAGTTGGCGCTGCCCGGTCGACAGGTTGCAGCCGCGTTCGCCCACGTCGTACTGATAGTCCCCAGGCAGCCGCTCGATGAACGGCGCTGCGTTGACATGCTGCGCGCATTCCCGCAACCGCCAAAAGAAATGGATAACACGAGGATCCCGTTTG
>CAZWDH010000299.1:0-8155 GCA_964632865.1 uncultured Nitrospiraceae bacterium | reverse complement strand
AACAAGAGTGATACCGTCGCATACGTCGAAATCGCGAACACGTCCCACACCAGCGGGCTGCGGAACTGCGGCCACAGCGCCATCGTATTCGGATACGGAAGAATGAAGTAGAACAGCCACGGGCGCCCCATGTGGAGCAGGGGGAAAAGCCCCGCGCAGGCGACTGCGAACAAGGTCATGGCTTCAGCGAACCGGTTGATCGAGGTGCGCCAGTCCTGCATGAGCAGGAGCAGAATGGCGGAGATCAGCGTTCCCGCATGGCCGATACCGATCCACCATACGAAGTTGATAATGGCCCAGCCCCAGGCAACGGGAATATGGATGCCCCAGATTCCCACGCCTTTGACAAACAGATACCCGACCGCGTTGAGCAACAGGAGCAACAACAGCGAAGCGACCCCCATCGCGATGAACCACGATTGGGGATGAGGCTTCCTGTCCACGATGTCGTTGACCTTGTCGGTCAGCGAACCGAAGTCGTGCCCCGGCTCCAGCAATGGCGGCTGGGGATCAATGTCCGTGAGTTTGTTCTGTACCACTGCCATGTGATGTAGGCGCCTCAAGCTCTGGGTTTGGATTGCGTAGTTTTGCCAAGTACGTGGTGCGCGGCCGTGTGTTCAAGTCACCCAGCAACGCGTAGTTGCGCGGGCTCCGCTTCAGCTTCGACACCGCGCTCTCCGGGTCGCTGATGTCTCCGAATACGATGGCGCCGGCCGGGCAAACTGCCTGGCACGCCGTTACGATCTCGCCGTCGCGAATCGCGCGGCCCTCTTTCTTGGCCTTGATGCGCGCCACGTTGATGCGCTGCACGCAGTACGTGCATTTCTCCATGACGCCGCGCGTGCGAACGGTCACGTTGGGGTTGTATGCCATTTGTTTGACCGGTGTCGAGCGATCCGAGTATTCGAGGAAGTTGAAGCGCCGCACCTTGTACGGACAGTTGTTCGAGCAATAGCGAGTGCCAACGCAGCGGTTGTACACCATGTCGTTGAGGCCTTCATCGCTGTGCACGGTCGCGGCCACCGGGCATACCACTTCGCACGGCGCTTTCTCGCACTGCATGCACGGGACCGGCTGGTGCACGACCTCGGGTTCGCCTGTGGGATCGCCTTTGTAGTAGCGGTCTACGCGGATCCAATGCATCTCGCGCTGTTTGATCACCTGGTCCCGGCCTACCACCGGAATGTTGTTTTCAGCCTGGCACGCGATGGCGCAGGCGTTGCATCCCGTGCAGACATTGAGATCGATGCTCATGCCCCACGCGTACCCGTCGTAGGCGGGCGGTGTGAAGAAGGTCATGTCCTCGGCCGGGGTGTGGCCCATATGCTGAGCGAATTCGGGATGCTCCTCGAATTCGTGCAGCGTACCCACGCGCACCAGCGGCCGCCCTTCCTGGGTAAGCGTCTGGTGCAATTCGGTGCGCGCCAATTGTGGCCCGCTGCTGATGCGCCGCAACTCGACACCGCATGCGAACAACGGCGCATCTGACGTGCGAATCGCGTACGCGTTGAACCCGGTACCGTTGCCTACCTTGCCGGCGCGCGTGCGTCCGTAGCCGAGATGAAGCGTAATGGTGTTGTCGGGATGACCGGGCTGGATCCAAATCTGCCCCTTCACCCTTCGCTCACCCTGCTTTACCTCGACGAAGTCGAAATTGGTCAAATCCTGCGCTTTCGCCGTGTTGAAACTAATGATGACGGCGTTGTCCCACGTGAGTTTGGTAAGGGGCTTTGGCAATTCTTGCAGCCAGCCGTTGTTCGCCCAGCGGCCATCGCCGATCGTCGGATCCGGGCGGTAAACAACTTCCAATTCCCCTTCGCCGGGTCTGACATATGGTGCGCTGACGGCATCCCGCCGGAGCGCGACCGGCTTGGCGGGAAACGCCGTGCCCTCTACAAAGCCTTTGCTAAGCGCCGCGCGCCAGTACCCATCGAATCCGGACTCGCCGTGGCGGTCCAACCAGTACTGCCTGACAAGATCATATGCCGAACCGCCTTTACCGGCGAGAACCGCGATCAACTCCTGCGCGGTCTTGCCTCCGTAGAGCGGGACGATCAACGGCTGGATGATACTGGCCGTACCGTCGAACGCGAGGACGTCGCCCCATGATTCGAGGAAGTGTGCTTCCGGGATGTGCCAGTGACAGTGTTCGCCGGTTTCATCGACGTAGTGCCCGAGGTGCACCCGATGGCTCACGTTCTGCATCGCGGCCAGGAAGTCAATGTCCCCTGGCGCGTTGTAGACCGGATTGGCGCCGAAAATGAACAACGTCGAGACTTTCCCCGCCTCCATATCGCGGACTAGTTCCCGGAGCGACTCCATGTGATTGACCGGCTCCGCCTCGACGGGCGCCGTGTAGAGGACGGTCTTGCCAGCGTTGCCGAGCACGCCGTTGATGGTGTGAGCCAGTGCGTGAACCAGCGCCGGTTGTCCGTCCCCGGCGATGACGAGAGAAGAACCCGTGTGTTGTTTCAGATCCGCCAAGACGGCCGCAACCCAAGTCCGGTGTTTCGCGTCCAACTCGGGACCCGGGGCATCAATACCAAGCTCGCGCGCGATCGCCCGGCTCACGACTTCCACCTGGCTTGGCGCAACGTGGATGGCATGGTCCGCCATGCCGCCCGTCAGCGAGGGCGTACTCTCCACGGCGTACAGCCGGTTCATACCACGCGAATTATCTTCCACGGCGCGGCGTTTGGCGAAGTCGTGCGCGTAGCGAACGCTGCCGGGGCCGGCATCGAGGAAATCGGCGTCGAGCGACAACACGACGTCGGCCTTGGAGAAGTCGTACCGCGTCTCGACGTGTTCGCCGAAGGCAATCTGAGCACCAGCCCGCGCCGAGTCGCGGTTTGCCGGTTCATATTGATGCCACCGTATCGCGGGCATATCGTTCATGAGCGCGCGAAGCTGCGCGGCCAACGAGGGTGACGCGATCGATTCTGTAAGGATCCGAATGCCCGCACCGCCTTGGTCGCGCAGCCCTTCACCGATCTTGACACCGGCGGCGTCTTGCTCGCCGTTGATCAGGATGTCCATGGCCGACGTGAAGGTGTCCCACGTCGAGATGCGCCCCATGCGTAACGGCGTCGTCGAGCGATCCGGGTCGTATAGGCTCAGTATCGACGCCTGCGAAAAGATGCCGGTAGCGCCGTTGGGCGCGCTGGAAGGATGCTGGGGATTCCCTTCGATCTTTGTCGGACGCCCCGTGTGGCTTTCGGCCAATAGTCCGATCCCATAGCCCGCCAGCGGCATGGCCGTGGCGAAGTACAAGGGTGAACCCGGCACCATTTCCTCCGGCGCCTTGACGTAGGGAATGATATGTTCCGTCGGTTGGCGCGAACACGCGGAGGTCAACCCTGCCAGCGCGAGCGAGGCGCCCATGACCTTCAAGAAATTCCGCCGGTCGACGCCGCTTTCCATGACGGACGCTTCGCGAGGGAACTCCCGGTACAGGAAATCGCGAAACTCTTCCGTATCGGCAAGCTGCTCCAATCCTCGCCAATATTCCGGACCGTTTCGCCCGTCGAGAGTTTCGCGAACGGCTTGTAGATCCAGCGGCTTCGAGTTCGTGGTTTCGGTATTCACGGTTGAAATTGCACCTGGCTGTTCGCTGCTCATCGGTGACACACCGAACAATTCGTTAACTGCTGCTTGCTGATGTCGTACTCCTCAACAAGGCGCAGACCCATCTCGAGTTGGCCTTCTTCTTTCGAGGGCCGCCAGTCCATGTTGAACACTTCGTCCTGCGGCCGAATGAACTTCTCCGGAGCCCGATGGCACTCCAAGCACCATTGCATGTGCAAGGTCTGACCCTTGGAAGTGAGGGGCATTTCGTTTACCTGCCCATGACAGGTTACGCAGCCCACGCCTTTGGCGATATGGATGCTATGATCGAAATAGACGAAATCCGGCAAGTCGTTGACCCGGACCCACTCGAGCGGTTCGCCTGTGTCCCAACTGTCACGGACCGGCTGCAACATCGGCGCTTCGGTCCACACTTGAGAATGGCACGTCATGCAGGTTTCTGTAGGCGGGATTCCAGCGAATGCGCCGTCTTCTACCGAGGTATGACAATACCGGCAATCGATTCCCATCGCCTCGACATGATGCTTGTGACTGAATGGAACCGTCTGTTCGCGCGCGATTCCGACACGCGTGACAAACGGGGAGCGATAAAATGCCATCGCGGCTGCGCCCACCACCCCAAGAAGAATGACCCCCCCGATGATGCTCGCACGGGCAACCGTGTTCATGCTGGACGGGAAAACCTGTGCCACCTCAATACCTCGTATCGTTCAGCAATGCGGCGGACCCCGGCGCGACATGCGTCGCCCCTCGCGCCTGTATAGTGTTCGATCAATTCCCCGGCACCAGTACCGGGTCAGCCTTGCCTATCACTCGGCATAGTTCTCTTGCGAGCAGAATCCTGCCCAACCGGGAGTCCTTGCCGTTCCCCTGAATGCTGCGGTGAGAGCCCGACGAGTTTGAGCTGATCCGAAACGGCCTACCGACGCGTTGCAGCAACTCAACACTCAGGGAGGTGCGAGTGTACTGACTCGCACGCGCAAAGTCAACAAGTTTCTTTCGCGATCTATTTCGCGATTCATCGGTAACTGTATCTGCGCCATGGACTCCGAAAGGGGAATAATGACGCAGATCATTACAGAAACTAGATTTAGAGAATTTCTGCACGATTCAAAAACCGCGCGGACCTCCGGGCTATTTGCGACATGGTCCCTGCGATACGAGCACTGTGTCGTTCACCAAAGTGACCCCGAGACCTTCACGCTTCGTCCCGAGCGCGGGAAACCCATCGGGACAGGCGTCATGTCCGGAATGTACAATCGCAGTCGATGTTCGTCGTCGATCTCTATGAACTCGGAATCCAGTGGTCGGCCTCAGCATGGATTACCCCTCCAGGCCGTTGAAACGGGCAGACGTGAGTCACAACGCAAAGCGTTATCCGGTCCACTCAATTGAGCCGATACCGCCGCATTATCCGCTCAACCAACCCGATAGCGTGAACAACAAACGCGTCATTGCCATCCATCATGCTATGTTCTACACTTCTGTTGGTTGCCGGTGGTCTTAGGAAGACACGATGTTGCTCACAGAATTGGCAAAACGGATCCGTTCAAAACGCGAGAAGCGCGGCCTCAAACAGCAGGACGTTGCGAACGCACTGAATGTGAGCCCTCAAGCCGTTTCCAAATGGGAACGCGCTGAGAATGCCCCGGATATCGCCATTTTGGGGCCTTTGGCCAAGCTGCTGGACGTGTCGGTGGACTGGCTATTGGGCACGCATGACGAGGGGTTGGATGTCTTCCAAGCCAGCGTTATGGTGACCAGTATCTCTGGCGCATACGAGAGGTCCTTGCAGATGCCCGCACGGGACTTCGCGATATGGGCGAACGGACAGTTCTACCAGTTGACGGAGATTACGTTGCGACACGACGGCATCCCCGTCAAGTACATGGGCGACCGGTTTCTGGCCTTCTTCTCGGGCGCCAACCACACGGAACGGGCGCTGAAGACAGCGGGCGAAGCACGGGTGCTGGTGGGCGAGGACCTCCGGGTTGGCCTGGGCAGCGGCGAAATCTACCTTGGCTCGGTCGGGCACCCGGACTATGCGCGGCCGGATATCATGGGTTCCACGGTGAACTTGGCGTTTCTCACACTCGAATGGGCCGAGAAAAACGCCGCGAGCGGCGTGGCCGTGCCCAAGGAAATGGTCGATGGCCAGTCAGTCAACGTGAAGATCGGCCAAACTGCACGTGTCAATTTCCTGGATATCGACCGCGCCGTGGAAGTATGTGAATTGCGCATCACCGGTTCGATGAAGGGCCGAAACGAATAGAATGGCAACAATCGGGGCGGATACGGCCTCGAATGCACGGAGGAATGAACACGATGAGTCCTGCAACATTGGAGAAACAAGCCGATTTCAAAGTCGCCGATCTCGGTCTGGCGGACTGGGGCCGCAAAGAGATCGACATGGCCGAGAAGGAAATGCCTGGTCTCATGGCTATCCGCGAACGCTATGCCACCCAGCAGCCCTTGAAAGGCTATCGGGTCATGGGGTCGCTGCATATGACGATTCAGACCGCGGTCCTGATCGAGACGTTGGGAGCCTTGGGAGCGGACGTGCGGTGGGCAAGCTGCAATATCTTTTCGACCCAGGATCACGCTGCGGCGGCCATAGCAAAGGCCGGCTATCCCGTGTTCGCTTGGAAGGGCGAAACGCTCGACGAGTACTGGTGGTGCACTCTCGAGGCCATGACGTGGCCGGACGGCAGCGGACCAAACCTCATCGTCGACGACGGCGGCGACGCCACGTTGTTGATCCATCGCGGATACCAATTCGAGGAAACCTTCGCGAAAACCGGCAAGTTGCCGGATATCAGCAAGGAGAATCAGGAGGTCGAGATTGTCGACCGTCTGCTCCACAGCGTTCATGCGGAGACTCCGAACAAATGGCATGAGTACGTCGGGCAGTGGATCGGCGTCTCCGAGGAGACGACCACCGGCGTTCACCGGCTTTATCACATGATGAAGGACGGGACGCTGTTGACCCGCGCCATCAACGTCAACGACTCGGTGACCAAATCCAAATTCGACAACCTCTACGGTTGCCGCGAATCGCTCGCGGACGGCATCAAGCGCGCCACCGACGTCATGGTCGCCGGGAAGGTCGTTGTCATCGCCGGCTACGGAGACGTCGGCAAAGGGTGTGCCGATGCAATGAAGGGTCTCGGCGCGCGCGTGCTAATCACGGAAATCGACCCGATCTGCGCCTTGCAGGCCTGCATGGAAGGCTACGAAGTGCTGACGATGGATGAAGCGGCCTCGAAGGGCGATATCTTCGTCACCACCACGGGCTGCTGCGATGTGATTCGGCGCGATCACCTTAAAGCGATGAAGGACGAGGCGATCGTGTGCAATATCGGCCACTTCGACTCCGAGATCGAGGTCGCGTGGCTCGAATCGGAGGTAGCGCAGGGTAATCTTACGGAATTGAACATCAAGCCGCAGGTGGACAAGTACCTTTTCCCGGACGGCAAGTCCCTAATCCTGTTGGCGAAGGGCCGCTTGGTCAATCTGGGCTGCGCGACAGGGCACCCGTCTTTCGTCATGTCGAATTCCTTCGCAAACCAGACGCTCGCGCAAGTCTCGTTAGCGACCGAGACGGACCGCTACGAGGTGGGAAAGGTCTACACCTTGCCGAAGATCCTGGATGAGGAAGTTGCGCGCCTCCACCTGGGAAAACTTGGCGCCAAACTCGACCGGCTATCGGACAACCAGGCAAAGTACTTGGGAGTCCCCGTCGACGGGCCGTACAAACCCGATCACTACCGCTACTGATCCGGGCGCGCCAGCATAAGATTTTAGGATTGTGGGACCGGCGAGGGCGCCGGTCCCCAATCATTTTCGCCAATTCGGCGGCGTGATCGTGGTATCACAATGCGCTATACTACGGTGTTTGCGATGATGCTGGAATTCGTGAACGGGCTATTATCTGTAAAGCACGCGGGGTACCATGTCAACTTCGTTTACGTTCTGCAGGACCATACAACCGGATTGGGAGGCGCTTGTTGGGTGCATTGCCCGGCAAGGGACACCGGCACGCGTTCACAATATCGAGCTTTTCCTCGACCCGGAGGTCCAGGAGGCAGTTTGTCAGCGTTTCGACCTTGCTCGCGGCCTTTCGCCGTCCGACCCTTACGTTGCGCAGAAACGTCAGATCGCAATTCAGCGGTTTCTGGGTTACGACTACGTGCGGATGGGCGTCGAGAATCACGTCATGCCGCTCCGGTACGACAATGCCGACGACACGGCGGAACTGCGCCGTTCGGAGGGCCGCAAGTATGTCAACGAACACAAAGGCCCCATTACGAACTGGGAAGAGTTTGAAAGGTATCCCTGGCCGGACCCCCACCAGGCCTCGACGCGTTCCCTCGAATGGTACGAAAAGAATCTGCCGGACGACATGTGCGTTGTGGGAAGCGGCGGCTTTGCCCATTTCGCCGAGTATCTGACGTGGCTGATGGGCTACGAAACCTTATGCGTGGCATTGTGCGTTCAGCGCGATCTCGTCGCGGCGATCGCGCAGCGCCTGATCGAGATGTACGACATTATTATCGATCGCATCCTCGAG
>CAZWDH010000298.1:5932-8271 GCA_964632865.1 uncultured Nitrospiraceae bacterium | reverse complement strand
CGAGCGGATCGTCACCGCAAACTAGCCGGGTTCGCCGGATAGCGCGACCACCTCGGACAGCGTAAGGATCTCGATCTGCGAACTGGCCTGGACTTGCTCCAGGGTCGGCAGCCACGCGCCTTCAGGGAGGTCGAGGGCAGTCCGCCCCTCCTCCAACAGCGCGGCGAGCTTGCCGCCGATGGTCGCCCTGTTTTCCACGAGAACGACGCGCGCGCCCGCGTGGGCGAGGTCTAACGCCGCGCGCAGTCCGCCGATACCACCCCCCACCACGAGTACGGCATCACTCACGGCCCGATTCCTCCGTGGCCCGTGCATAACCCGCTGAAAACGCCTTCAGATTCAATTCATACGTCTTCGGTTTGACCGTTGCTTCAATCGCTTTCATGGCGGCCTCTTTGCTGACGACGCCTGTCTTGCCGACGAGATAGCCAAACACGACCACGTTCGCCACGATGCGGCGGCCGATGGTCTCCGCCATGCGCGACGCGGGAAGCCCCGCGACGTTCGCATCGCCGTTGGTATGCACAAGATCGCTTTCCACGATAAGCGTGCCACCGGGTTTCAAGCTGGGCCGGTACTTGCTGTACGCCTCCTGAAAAAGCGTCACGAGAATGTCCGGTTCCGTTACCAGGGGATAGTCGATGGGGTCAGACGAGATTACCACGTCCGCGCTCGATGCGCCGCCCCGCGCTTCGGGACCGTAGGATTGGGTAAACACCGCTTCCTTGGCATCGTACAGACTGGCGGCCTTACCCAATAGCATGCCGGTTAGAATGACGCCCTGCCCACCGTAACCGGCGATGCGGATTTGGACAGGGCCGTTCTGCGTTGTCTCAGTGCTCATGGCCAATCGACTCCCGGGATCTCGTCCGTTGGTTCGCGTTCTCCGCCAATACCTTTGCCACTTCACGACGAGGCGCCCCGAGCACCGGCTGGAAGGCGGGGCGGTCGATGTCGACGAAGTTCCCCACCACAATCGGGCTCGTGTCGTCCGTAATGTCGATGTCAATGTCCGGCAGGTACGCCTCGTCGTCGATGACGCAACGCTCCCGGTACCGCCGCATGTCTTCGATCCCATCGCCTCGATCGTTCGGCCGGCCGAAACCGGTCGGGCAAGGCGAGAGGACCTCAATGAAGGCAAAACCCTGCTTGTGCATGGCCTTGAGAATCGTCTGCTTGAGTTGCCGCGCATGCAGCACCGTCCACCGTGACACCAGGGAAGCGCCGACCGCGTGCGCGAGGTGGGGGAGGTTAAATGGCCGCTCCCAACTGCCGAAAGGTGTCGTGGACGACTTGGCGCTCACCGGCGTCGTCGGACCCGCCTGGCCCCCGGTCATTCCGTAGTTGAAGTTATTAATGCAGATGATGGTGAGGTTCACGTTGCGGCGCGCGGCATGAATCAAATGGTTGCCGCCGATGGACGACAGATCGCCGTCGCCGCTGATCACCGTGACGCACAACTCGGGCCGGTACACGGCAATGCCCAGCGCGAACGGAACGGATCGTCCGTGGGTCGTATGGTAGCTGTCGACGTTGATGTAGCCCGCCGCGCGCCCGCTGCACCCGATTCCCGAAACACACACGTGGTGCGCCTTGTCGATGCCCGATTCGGATATGGCCTGTACGTAGCAATGGATGACCGAGCCGATGCCGCAGGCGGGGCAAAGGATGTGAGGAAAGCGGTCGGCGCGGAGGAGGGTATCGATGGGGTGCTCTTCAACGAATTGGGTGGCGGCTGGAGCCGGAACGCTCATGACACAAGCACCTCCAGAATTGATTGCGGCGTGATCATGGCGCCGCCGGCCCGGTTAATGGTCTGCACCGGCAGATGGGTTAGCCGCTCCACTTCGCGGCACATCTGCCCCAAATTGATCTCGGGCACCACGAAACGCTTCACCGCATCCCGCCGTCCCAGTTCTCGAACGCGTTCCTCCGGGAAGGGCCACAGGGTAACCAGCCGGAGCAATCCCGCCTTGACGCCCTGCTGGCGCGCCATCGCCACCGCGCGCCGCGCCGAGCGGGCGGTGCAGCCAAACGCGACGACAACCACTTCCGCGTCGTCGAGGTCGACTTCCTCGGTGAGGATAACTTCAGGCGCGTGAACGGCCACTTTGTTGACCAGCCGCGTGACCAGTTGCTCGTGCGTCTGCGCGTTCAACGCGGGGTAGCCCCGTTCGTCGTGGGTAAGCCCCGTGAAATGCACGTTGTATCCCTCGCCCGCGTGGGCCATGGGGGGAATCAAGTCGTCGTCCGCCTTGAACGGCAGGAACACCGCATCGCCCGGTTCATGGGATGGCCGCTTCCGATCCACGCGGGGAATCAGATTCACCGGCGGGATC